>JAKSPX010000080.1 GCA_024404415.1 Clostridia bacterium
CACGAAAAATGATAAGATCGACTACATTTTTGCGCCCGTCGAGGTGAAAGCGAAGGGCTTCCGGCTCTGGAAGGAAAAAAGAGACGGTCTGTTTCTTTCGGATCACTACCCGGTGGAGGCGGAGGTCGAATTCTGATGGCGGAGGAGAAACGCTTCGGTGCCCATCGGCGTGTGCCCATCGTTGACGCGGTGCGCGGTGTGATGATCGTCTATGTGGCGCTTTACCACCTTTTATACGATCTGGTGATCTTCGGGCTCGCGCCGTATACGTGGATCCTGCACCCGGCGGTGGAAGGCACCCACATCGTCGCCTTTTCGACCTTTGTGGCCTTTTCCGGCGTCTCTTCGCGCTTTTCAAGGAGCAATCTCAAGCGCGGGATCGAAATGGTGGTCATTGCCTATATCATCACTTTCGTGACGTGGTTTTTGGATCACGAGGGCTTCGTCCGCTTCGGCGTACTGCATTTTCTCGGCTTCGCCGCGATCCTTTTCTGGGGTATGGAAAAGCTCTGGAATGCTTTGAGAAAAGAAAGACCGCTCCCGAAGGGTTTCCTGAAGGTCTGGAACCCCCTTTTCCCGATCACGATGATGGCGGGGTATGTGCTGACCTACTATTATATTTATAAGCGCTCCTACCCGGTGGAGGGCCTCGCGTGGCTGGGCTTCCCGAGTCCGGCATACTATTCCACCGATTATTTCCCCCTGATCCCGTTCCTCTTCCTCTATTTATTCGGCACCTGGCTCGGGCGGATGATCATGGAGGAAAAGCTCCCGGGTTGGTTTTATAAGATCAACATCCCGGGCTTTGACAAGCTCGGACGGTATACGCTCTGGATCTACCTTGCGCACCAGCCGGTATTTTACGGCATTGCGTGGCTGATCGCCTCAATGAAATAACAAAAACGCCTTGCGGCGACAAACCGCAAGGCGTTTCTTGTTGTGGGGGTTATTTCCGGCACTGTCTGGAAAGTTCCATGAGGTCGGAGGAGGTGAAGACATACTTCTTGTCGCAGAATTCGCACTTGATCTCGGCGGGATTCTCACGGCACTCCTCGGCGAATTTCTGAAGCTCGTCGCGCCCGAGACTGATCAGGGCGCGGGTCACGCGCTCTTCACTGCATTTGCAGACGTAGCGGAGCTCTCTTCTGGACTCCTCAAGGATCTGCATATCAAAGCCGGGCAGGATGAGGTGGATGATGTCCTCGGGCGACGCGCCTTCGGACAGGAACTGGGTCGCCGGTGCAAAGAGCGGTGCGCAGTGCTCAAGCTCGGTGATCACGTCGTCCGGCGTGCCGGGCAGCAGGCGGATCAGGTAGCCGCCGGCGGAAATGACGTGGTTATTCTTCACCAGAACGCCGAGTCCGCAGACGGTCGGCGCCTGTTCGCTGTGGAAATAATAGGAGGTGATGTCCTCGGCGATCTCGCCGCTGACGAGCGGCACCTTGCCGATGTAGGGTTCGCCGTAGCCGAGATCACGGATGACCTCCAGCGTGCCGTCCTTGCCGACGGCGGCGCCGACGTCCAGTTTGCCGTTTGGCTTGCGCGGCGGGTCGACGAAGGGGTTGGTGATGGTGCCGCGGGCAAAGGCGGTGCTGTCAGAGGTGCAGAGAATGGTGCCGGCCTCGCCGTCTGCCTTGATGCGGAGCGAGAGCGAAGCCTCTGGGCTCTTGAGGTCGCTGCCCATCATGGAGGCGGCGGTCAAAAGACGGCCCAGCGCGGCGGCGGCGGTCGGAGCGCAGTTATGAAGTCTTCTGGCTTCTTCCACCATTTTGGTGCTGTCCGCCACGACGATATCGACGTATCCGTCGCGGGAAAGCGCTTTAATGAGATAATCGTAAGACAAAATGCGGTCGTCCTTTCAGATATCCTTGACGAGTTCGGTGCCGGAAACGGTGTAGGAGGCGGTGTCGTCGGCGTAGATGGTCAGCGGCTCGCGGTCGAAGGTGCACTTCCAGAGGCCTTTGTTGACGTGAGGATAGCGGTTGCGGGTCAGAGGGCCGCGGTAAAGACGGGTCTTCACGACCTTGTTATCGCGGATCTCGACATCCTTGCATTTCTCGATCTCAATGGCGCCGCGTTCCTCGTGCTCGTTCTTGCGGGGGGCGGAGGTGCGGAAGGTGTTGCCGATGAGCTTGACGTTGGCGGCAGAGCGGATCGACATGGCGTAGGAGGGGCAGTTTTCAAAGACGTTGTTTTCGTAGGTGATGTCGCGGAAAACCGGCGCCGGAGAATCGCCCGCCGGGATGAGCGTGCGGATATAAACGCACGAAGCCCAGGCGTTGACGTCGCAGTCGATGAATTTGTTGTTGCGCACGGTCAGGTCATGCACGCCGGTGCCTTCAGACCAGCGCGGCTCGATGTCCACCACCGTCCAGATGGCGGGACCCTGCGTCCTGTAGATGACGTTGTTTTCAACGAGGCCGCAGCTCGCGCCGAGAAGCAGGCCGCGGGCACGGTTTTCGTGGAAATAGTTGTTGCGGAAGATGTAGTTGCGGGTGGAGAACTTGGTGTTGAAGGTCACCCAGTTCACGCCGCAGCCCTCGGGAAGCGGACGGTCGAAGGTGATGCGCTGGTACTTCGCGTCCAGCTTTTCGAGCTTTTCCACCTTGGCGGTGAAATCAATGTCGCAGATGTCGTCGCGCAGGAGGCCGATGGTGTCGCCTTCGAGGCAGTTGAGGCGGGTCTGCACGATGAAGGTGCGCTCGTCGATCTTTTCGGTGATGAGGCCGACGTTGTCGTGGATATTGATGCCGTCGTCGCCCGCAAAGGAGAAGTCGCAGTTTTCCACAATGGCGTAACCGCCGGAATTGCCGATGTGCATGGAGTCGGTGGTGGCGGAGATGTTGCGGTTGGCGCCGGGCTTTTTGGCCACGACGCAGCGGTCGAAGTGGAAATACTTGGTGGCGGCGGTGACGATGAAGGCCATGCCGGGCACCGACCAGACGGTCACGTCGCGGAAGGTGATGTGCTCGGAAGCCATCGTCACGAAGGCGTTGGTGCCGTACATCTCATAGCGCAGGCAGTAGACCTCGCCGATCTCGGCGTCCTCTAAAAGGCCGTCGTGGTAGAGAATGGAGTGGTTGCCACCTGGGTATTCGATCTTTTTGGTGGCGGGAGTGAGGTAGTTGATCTCGTATTCCTTGCCGTTTTCGCAGCCGGGGGTGAGGAAAACGGGGTCATACTGGTTGATGGACTGCCAGGGATTCTTCTGGACTTCTTCGACCTCGAAATGCTCGAATTCGGTCCAGCCTTCGCCCTTGCCGACCACGCGGATCATGTCCGCAAGGCGGTAAGCGCCTTCCCAGTCCCAGTCGATGAAGAGGTTTCTCACCTCGAAGCGCTTGCAGGAGACAAGGTCAAAATAACCCTTGGCCGACCAGACCAGTTCCGCGCCGCAGCCGTCGAACATACCGTCGGTGATGGCTTTCATCACGATGCGCTTGGCGGTGGCGAAGCGATAGGTGGCGCGGGTCAGGGTAAGACGGGTGCCGGGGTGCTCTGCCATATAATCAAAAGCCGCCTGCAGGGCTTCGGTGTTGTCCCGGTTCTCCGGGACAACACCGAAATCGGCACCATTGATCATCTGCGTGATACGCGGCTCGTCAATAGTGAAATTAAGTTCCATATAAAATTATTTGCCTTCCTTGAGGAGGTCGCGGATCTCGGTGAGGAGAACTTCCTCGTTCGAGGGCTTCGGGGGCTCGGCGGGAGCTTCTTCTTCCTTCTTCTTCAGCTTGGCGATCATGCGGACAAAGAGGAAGACGACAACGGCGACGAGGAAGAAATCAATGACGTTCTGGATGAAGGTGCCGATCAGCATGGAGACGCCCGGATCAACAACTTCGCCGGCTTCGTCAAGGGTGGGCTCGATCAGGGTGAGGTTCAGGTTGGAGAAATCCGGGATCTTGAAGAGCCAGCTGATGAAGGGCATGAACACGTCGTTGACCAGGGAGGAGACGATCTTGGAGAACGCGGTCGCGATGATAACACCAACGGCCATGTCGACCACGTTGCCCTTGAAGGCAAAGGCCTTGAAATCGCTCCACACGGAACCGGTCTTTTTCTTGATGGAATCAGTTTTCTTGCTCATTTTCTTTTCCTCCGAAATGTTTTTTTATTTTAATTGTTGTACGCGCCGAAGAAGTGGACGACGTTTAAGTCGTCGGTGGTTTCCGTGCCGTGCGCGCCGCGCCCGTCGGCGAGGTTATGTACGCCGTGGTCGGTCTGCACGGTGATGAGGGGTCGCTTGCCTGCCCAGAGCGTGTTCGCTTTGGCGGCGATGTCGGCAAAGTGAAGGAAATGCTCCTCCAATTTGGCGAGGGCGGTCTCGTGCTCGGTGCCGAGCTTGTGCATATATTCGTCATATTCGCCGAAATACACGCTGATGTGGTCGTAACGGTCGCTTTCCAGAAGCTCAAGAGCCTTTTCGTAGGTGTCCTGATCGTCTCTGGTGACGAATTTATCCATCTTGCGGTCGGCGTAGAGCATGGCCATGCTGCAGCCTTCGCTTGCCACGTTGGCGCAGCGTTTGCCCGAGGCGATGATGCGGTCAAAAAGCGTGTCGATGGTCAGGATCGGCTTGCGGTATTCCTGAATGCCGTGCACGGCGGGCATCGCGCCGGAATACATGGTGGAGAAGCAGACCGGCGTGACCGAGGGCATGACGACGCCGAGCGGCATGGCGACCGGCGCATAACGCATGACCGGCTCGAAATACCGGGGGTACTTGCGCCAGAGCCACTGGGCAACCGCGTCCGGATGGAAGAAAAGGCTGCGTTCGGCAGTGCCGCCCATTTTTTCGATCAGAAGATCGGAAAGGAAGGAAAGCCCTTCCTCCGCTTTTTCGGGGGCGTCGATGCCGAGGCAGGCGGCCATGGTCGCGGCCGAACGCGTCAGGCAGGTGGGATTGAAGAATTCATCCATGATGAGATGCCCTTTCCGGCATAAACCTCCGAAAAAGGTCGCCTTCCGGCGGTCTTTTCCGGGATATTAGAAAATTACTTGCTGATGACTTCGATGCCGCCGAGGTATTTGCGCAGCACCTCGGGAACGACGATGCTGCCGTCCTTGAGCTGATTCTGCTCGACCATGGCGGGGAAGATGCGGGAGGTGGCGAGGCCGGAGCCGTTGAGGGTGTGGACAAATTCGGTCTTGCCGGTGGCTTCCCGACGGAAGCGGATGTTGCCGCGGCGCGCCTGATAATCACGGGCGTTGGAGACCGAGGAGACTTCCTTGTAGCCGTTCATGGACGGGATCTGGATCTCGATGTCGTAGGTGCGCGCCATGGAGGCCGAGCAGTCGCCTGCCGCGAGCTTCACGGTGCGGAAATGGAAGCCGAGGCCCTTCACGAGGTTTTCAGCCTTGGTGACCAGCTCTTCAAACGCCTCGTCGGACTTCTCGGGGAGGGTGTACTGGAACATCTCGATCTTGTTGAACTGATGGCCGCGCACCATGCCGCGTTCGTCGGCGCGGTGGGAACCGGCTTCCCGACGGAAGCAGGGAGTGTAAGCGAAGAACTTGCGCGGAAGATCCTTTTCGGCGAGGATCTCGCCGCGGTAGAGGGAGGCGAGAGCAGTCTCGGCGGTCGGAAGCATGAAATGCATACGGTCGTCGGTCGGGTTTTCGATCTTGTAGACCTCGTCGGCGAACTTCGGGAACTGACCGGCGGTCTCACCGCAGGCATACTCCAGCATGTGCGGCAGCATGACCATTTCATAGCCGTCGGCAAGGTGGCATTCCATGAAGTAGTTGAGAAGAGCCCATTCGAGACGGGCGCCCATGCCCTTGTAGATCCAGAAGCCGGTGCCAGCCAACTTGGTGCCGCGCTCGTAGTCGATCAGACCGAGGTCGGTGCAGAGGTCGACGTGGTGCTTGGGCTCGAAATCAAAGACGTGCGGCTCGCCGTAGTAGCGGAGCGGCTCGTTGTTTTCTTTTCCGCCGGGCTTGAGGTCGGGGTCGGGGAGATTCGGGAGGGAGAGCATGGCGGTGCGGTAATCGGCTTCCACCGTGCGCAGCACTTCGTCGTTCTCGGCGATCTCGGTTTTGAGTTCTGCCATCTTGGCAAAAATGGGGGCGACGTCTTCGCCGGCCTTCTTGAGCTTCGGGATCTCCTTGGAGACCTTGTTCTGCTCGGCCTTTTTGGCGTCGGTGGAGGCGATCAGCTCGCGGCGGCGGGCGTCAAGCTCCAGAATACGGTCGATCTGTTCGTCGCAGTCAACTTCCTTGGCCTTTAAGAGGGCTTTGACACGCGCCGGATCATCTTTGATGACTTTGATGTCTAACATAATTCCTACGTCCTTTATCAGAGTACTATAAGGGACATTATACCACTTTTTCCCGTTTTGTAAAGGGGATATTCGCGTTTGCAGAGGGGAAAACGGTGAAAAAGCGGCCCGGAGAAGAGCTCTCCGGGCCGTATGAGGCGGTATTTATTCGTTTGCGCCGAAAACGGATTCCAGCTTCTGAAGAAGCGCTTCCAGGTCTTCGTTTCCGTAATATTCCAGTTCGAGTTTTCCCTTTTTCCGTCCGGCGACGACCTTCACGCCGCGGCCGTAGCTTTTGGTCAGGCGCTCGGAAAGCTCGGAGGCGTAATCAAATTCCGGGGCGCGCACGTGCGGCGCTTTCATGGCCTTTTTCGCCTCTTCTTCCAGGCGGCGGACGCTCCATGCACCGTCGGAAGCGGCTTTGGCCAGCCTGATGCGGGCTTCTCCTGCCGGGAGGGATAAAAGCGCACGGCCGTGTCCGCCGGAAAGGGTGCCGGAACGGAGAAGCTCAAGGATCGGTTCTTCCAGCGTCAGAAGGCGCACGGCGTTGGCAATGGCGGGGCGGGAGCGGCCGATGCGGCGGGAGCACTCCTCCTGCGTCAGCGAGAAATTCTCCAAAAGCGCGCGGATACCCTCG
>JAKSPX010000081.1 GCA_024404415.1 Clostridia bacterium
CGGGCAGGGTCCCCCTTGATGGGCACGACCTTTCCTCTCTCTCCGAAAAGGAACTGGATAAGCTCCGCGGGAATGAACTCACCATGATCTTTCAGGATGCGCTCGCGAGCCTCAACCCGGTCTTCACGGTGGGGCATCAGATCCTTGAAAGCATCCGCGCGCATACCGCTTTAAGAGGCGATGCGGCGAAAGCCCGCGCCGTGGAAGCGCTCCGCCGCGTCGGCATACCCGACGCGGAAAACACCCTGAAAAAATACCCGCATACCCTCTCCGGCGGCATGCGCCAGCGCGTGATGATCGCCATGGCGCTGTGCTGTGAACCCAAGCTGGTCATTGCGGACGAACCGACCACCGCGCTGGACGTCACCATTCAGGCGCAGATCATGAAGCTGCTCAAAAGCCTGCAGAAAGAAAGCGGCATGAGCGTCATCCTCATCACCCACGACATCGGCCTGATCGCCCAGATGGCCGACCGGGTGCTGGTGATGTACGCGGGGCAGATCGTGGAGGAGGGCAAGGTCGGGGACATCTTCAAAAATCCCTCGCACCCCTATACCCGCGCCCTGATGGAGAGCGTGCCGGATATCAAGGACAGCGCCGACCGCCGCCTCGGGAGCATTCCTGGGAGCGTCCCGGAAAATTACGGCTTCATGACCGGCTGCCGCTTCGCCGGACGCTGCGCCTACGCCACGGAAGCGTGTTCCGCGCCGCAGACCTTGCTTCCCGCAATAGAGGAAGGGCACTTCGCCCGCTGCCACTTAATGAATGAAAAGGAGCGCGCGTAATGATGGAAAAAACACCGCTTCTTCGTGTAGAACATCTCGTCAAGACCTACAAAGCGCCGTCGGACAAGCTCTTTCAGAAGCCCGGGACCGTCCACGCCGTGGATGACGTGACCTTCGATATTTTCGAGGGCGAAACGCTGGGTCTCGTCGGCGAATCGGGCTGCGGCAAGTCCACCGTCGGCCGCCAGCTCGTGGGCCTCGAAAGACCGACGAGCGGTCAGGTCATCTATAAAGGGCACACGCTTTCCACAATGAATGAAAAAGAAATGCGCCCCATCCGCACCGATCTGCAGATGGTATTTCAGGACGGGTATTCTTCCCTGAATCCGCGCAAGCACATCCGGGATATTCTGGCCGCCCCCATGCTGTTCCATCAGATCTGCACCCCGGAGAACGTGGATGGGCGTGTGGACGAGCTTTTGGAGCTGGTCGGCATGCCGAAGAGCGCCAAGGGGCGCTATCCGCACGAGTTCTCCGGCGGCCAGCGCCAGAGGATCGGCATTGCCCGCGCCCTCGCGGTCAACCCGAAATTCATCGTGTGCGATGAGCCGGTCAGCGCCTTGGACGTCTCCATTCAGGCGCAGATCCTCAATCTGCTCGCCGATCTCCAGACCAAGCTCGGTCTTTCCTATCTTTTCATCGGCCACGGCCTCGCCACGGTCAAATATATCAGTCACCGCATCGCCGTGATGTATATGGGCAAGATCGTCGAGATCGCCGACGCGGAGGAATTATTCCGCCATCCCGTCCACCCCTACACCAGGGCACTCATCGCCGCGGCGCCCATCGCCGACCCGGATGTCGACAGCTTCGGGAAAGCCACCCTCGAAGGGGAGGTCGGGAGCAACGTCAATCCGCCCTCCGGCTGCCGCTTCCACCCCAGATGCCCCTACGCCACCGATAAATGCCGGGAGGTCTGCCCGGAGCTTACGGATGACGGCGGACACATGACCGCGTGCCATTTGATCAATTGAGGAAAGGAGAGCAAAAATGGTCAAATACATCCTCAAGCGCCTTGCCATCGCCATCCCGGTCCTGATCGGCATCACCATCATCGACTTCACGCTCTCCAACCTCGCAGGAAGTCCTTTGGATATGCTGGTCGGGCCGCGCGTGTCGGAAGCCGCCAAGCTCGCCAAAGAGGTGCAGCTCGGCCTTGACAAGCCGGTCATCGTCCAGTATTTTATCTGGCTCAAGCAGCTTCTGGTCGGCAACCTCGGCTATTCCACCAAGTCCTATCAGGCCGTTTCCGAGATGATCGGGAGCCACATCGGCCCGACACTTCTCCTGATGGGGTCTTCCTTTGTGGTCGGCATCCTCATTGCCCTGCCCGCGGGCATCTATTCGGCGGTGCATCAGTATTCCAAGGCCGACTATGCCATCGTTACCCTCTCCTTTTTGGGTACCAGCATCCCGAGTTTCTTCCTCGCCATGCTTCTCACCTATATCTTCACGGTGGTGCTCGGCTGGCTTCCCTCCGCGGGCATGACCACCCTCGGCGTCGGCGGCGGGACGTGGGACATCATCAAGCACATGATCATGCCGGTCATCGTGCTGGCCGTCGGCATGGCGGGCACCAACATCCGCTATATCCGCTCGGCGGTCCTCGAGATCCTCGGCAAGGATTATATCCGCACGGCGAAGGCCAAGGGCATCGGGAGATTCAAGGTCATCAACAAACACGCCCTGAAAAACGCCATGGTCACGGTCATCACCATCTTCGGCATGGAGATCCCCTCGCTCTTCGGCGGCGCGGTCATCGTGGAGCAGGTCTTCAGCTGGCCGGGCCTCGGTTTGCTCATGATGAGCGCCATCAATAACCGCGATTTCCCCACCATCATGGGCGTGTGCCTGCTCTCCGCCGTCGTGGTGCTGCTCGGAAACCTCATCACCGATTTGCTTTACGCCGTCGTCGATCCGACGATAAAGTATAACTAACCATCTGATACCGGGCGCGAATCCGCCGCAAGGCGGATTTCATCCTGAGGCAAATCCTCAGGATTTTATCCGAACGAAGTGAGGATTTCATCACATCCGCATGGATGTGATTTCACAAACAGGATGAAAACCGCCTTACGGAGAATGAAATCCACCTGACGGTGGATGAAATCGCGCGGTGCGCGATGAAATCATGCTTGCATGATGAAATCCGCCTGCGGGCGGATGAAGGACGGAGAAAACTGACATGGCAGAGAATAAGTTAGTGGATGATTCCATGGAGCTTGCCGTATCGATATTGAAATTGTGCGATACCATCAAAGGCCATTATGTACTGATCAATCAACTCGAAAGAGCGGCAACTTCCATCGGTGCCAACATAAGGGAAGCCAATTATGCACACGGAAGAGCAGATTTCGTTTCCAAACTGCAGATTGCCTTGAAAGAAAATTATGAGACGGAATACTGGCTGGAATTGTTGGTAAGAGCAGAAATCATTCCGGAAGAAACAGCAAAAGCGCTGATGCACAAATGCGGATCAATCAGAAGAATGCTGATTTCCTCTATCAATACCGCAAAGGGAAATAAATCATGATGAAAAACATCCTCGGAAAAGGGCTTCGGGACATTCCCGCACCCGATGTGGCAAACGAAAAATACTGGGAAACGGTTTGGCGGCGCTTCAAAAAGCACAAGCTCGCCATGATCGGCATCGTCACGGTGGCGGTCATCCTGCTTTTAGCGCTTCTGGTGCCGATGCTTTCGCCCTATGACCCGAATAAATCACTCAACGTCTTTAACGAGGCGCCGAGTCTTCTCCATCCGCTCGGTACCGATCAGGTGGGAAGAGACGTGATGACCCGCCTTTTCTCGGCGGTGCGCATCAGCCTGCTCGTCGGGCTGATGGCCACCGGCATCTCCACCGTCATCGGCGTGCTTCTGGGGCTGGTCTCCGGCTTCTTCGGCGGCTGGGTGGATATGCTCATCATGCGCATCACCGACATCATCATGTCGTTTCCGTATATCCTTCTGGTTTTGGTGGCGGCGGCGGTCTTTGAGCCGGGACTATGGAACATCATCCTCATCCTCGGTTTTGTGGACTGGCCGGGCATTGCGCGCCTCGTCCGCGGCAGCGTCCTTTCGCTCCGCGAGACCAACTTCGTCAAGGCAAGTGAGGTCGCGGGGATGTCCAAAGCGCACATCCTCTTCAAGGAGATCCTTCCGAACACCGTCGCGCCGATCCTGATCTACACCACCAGCGTCCTCGCGCTCTCCATCCTCGACGAGGCGGCGCTTTCCTTTATCGGCATGGGCGTGCAGGCCCCGACGGCCAGCCTTGGCAATATGCTCAACAACGCCCAGAACCTCACCATTCTCACCTCGCGCCCGTGGCTCTGGATCCCGCCCGGCGTGATGATCATTCTGCTGGTCGTCGCCATCAATTTCGTCGGCGACGCCCTCCGCGACGCCATGGATCCGACGTCCGGAAAGTAAGGGGAAAACGATATGAAAAAACCTTTGATCGCCGTCCCGATGGGCGACCCGGCCGGCATCGGCCCCGAGATCGTGTGTAAAGCGCTTTTATCCGACGTGGTGAAAAAGGCCGCACGCGTCGTGGTCGTCGGAGATAAGCGCGTGATGGAAAAGGCAATGGAGATCACCTCCTCACCCCTGAAAATCGAAGCGGTTTCCGACGTGAAGGAGGCCTCCTTCCAAGAAGGGACGCTTTCATGCCTTGATCTGCCGTTACTCTCTCCGTCGGAATTTGCCTACGGGGAGATCTCCGGCCTCTGCGGGAAGGCCGCCTATGCCGCCATCGAAAAGGCGGTGGAGATCACCATGAAGGGCGAGGCCGACGCGGTGGCCACCACGCCCATCAATAAACAGTCGCTCCGCGCGGGCGGCGTGGATTTCATCGGCCATACCGAGATCTTCGGCGCGCTGACCGGCACGAAAGACCCCCTGACCATGTTTGAAACCAGCGGCCTCCGCGTCTTTTTTCTCACGCGCCACGTGCCCTTCGCGGCCATTCCGGGCCTCATCACGAAGGAACGCATCCTTGATTACGCCGTTCGGTGCCTTGAAATGCTTCAAAAGCTCGGTGTGACCGGGGGAGAGATGGCCGTCGCAGGCCTCAACCCCCACAGCGGCGAAAATGGCCTTTTCGGCGACGAGGAGACCAAAGTCATCGCCCCGGCAGTCGAGGAGCTGCGGAAAATGGGCTATCCCGTCACCGGTCCGGTGAGCGCCGACTCGGTCTTCCATCTCGCCGCCACGGGAAGATTCTCGAGCGTCCTTTCGCTTTATCACGATCAGGGCCACATCGCCTGTAAAACACTGGATTTTGAAAGGACCATCTCCGTTACCGGCGGCATGCCGATCCTGCGCACCTCGGTCGACCACGGCACCGCCTTCGATATCGCCGGAACGGGAAAAGCAAGTGAGATCAGCATGATCGAAGCCATCCGCCTTGCGGCGATGTACGCGCCGGGATATACACGATAAGCGCTTTTACGCGATTGCGCGATTAAGCACCACCCCTGTCATTCTGAGCGTCGGCGAAGAATCCTTTAGACAATGCGGAGGAAAGATCCTTCACTTCGTTCAGGATGACACAAAAATGTACCGTTCTGTAGGGCGCGCCGTCCCCGGCGCGCCGCTTTTTTGTCACATGCGCCCGCGTTTTCCTCTGTAAAAACGCCGATTTCCCCTTGACAAAGCAGTCCTTATCTGCTATACTTTTACCGATAACAAGAATCATTCTTGATAAGCGGAGGCTTTATGCAGAGATACAGCAAAAAAAGGCAGGCGGTGCTGGATTGCCTGAAAGGGACAAAGGAGCACCCCACGGCGGAGTGGATCTACGCCCGTCTCAAGCCGGTCTATCCCGATCTCAGTCTGGCCACCGCTTACCGCAATCTCAACCAGCTTGAGGAAGCGGGGATGATCCGCTCGATGGGCAGCGTCAACGGGCAGGAGCGGGACGACGCCAGCGGCCGCCCGCAGCCCCGCGGCGGCTGCACCCGCTGCGGCAGAGTGGTCGGCGGGGAGGAGCTCCCCTTCTCGGAGGAGACGGTTCACTGGGTGGAAGAAACCACCGGGTTCCGCATCGAGAGCACCAGCCTGCGCTTCAGCGGCCTCTGCGGGGAATGCAGAGAGAAAGAAAAGGAATAAATATGGATCCGAAAGCATTTTATAACCTTACCTATGGGCTTTTCGTCCTCGCCGCGCACGACGGGAAAAAGGACAACGCCTGCATCATCAACACGGCCATTCAGACCGCGTCTTCTCCCGACAAGCTCTCCATCGCGGTGAACAAAGCCAACTACACCGCGGAGATGCTGGAAAAGACCGATTTCTTCACCATTTCGGTCATCAGCGAGGCGGCGGATTTTGATCTCTTCACCCGCTTCGGCTTCCGGTCCGGACGTGATACCGATAAGTTCGAAGGCTTTTATGAAACCAAACGCACATCAAACGGCACCCTGGCCGTCCTGAAGGGCACCAACGCCTATTTCTCGGCGAAGATTACCCACCGGCTCGACGTCGGAAGCCACATGCTCTTCGTCGCCGAGATCACCGAGGCCGAAGTCCTTTCGGATATTCCGTCGGCGACCTACGCATACTATTTTAAGAACATCAAACCCAAGCCGCAGAAGGCCGCCAAAACGGTCTGGCGGTGCCGGATCTGCGGCTACGAATACGAGGGAGAAGAGCTCCCCGCCGATTTTGTCTGTCCCTTATGCAAGCACCCCGCGTCCGATTTTGAAAAAGTGACTGCCCCAAAAGCTGAAATCGAAGTCATGAATATAGAAAAGGAGAATAACAACATGAAAACCTACAAGTGCAAAGTCTGCGGTGAAGTTTTCACCGTCAAGGATGGCGAAACCCCGGTCTGCCCCAGATGCAAGCAGTCGGGCGACAAGCTGGAAGAGCTCGCCAACAAGTATGCCGGCACCATGACCGAAAAGAATCTCGAGGCCGCCTTCGCCGGTGAATCCCAGGCCAGAAACAAGTACACCTATTTCGCCTCCGCCGCCAAGAAGGAAGGCTATGAGCAGATTTCCGCTCTCTTCCTCAAGACCGCCGACAACGAAAAAGAACACGCCAAGATGTGGTTCAAGGAACT
>JAKSPX010000082.1 GCA_024404415.1 Clostridia bacterium
GATTTTGAAATAATCCATACCGTAGCCGAGCGTCTTTTCAAGGTCGCCCGCGCCCTCGCCGTCGGTGAGGTAAAGTGCAATGAGGTCCTTGGAGAAGAAGGCGAAGATCAGAAGGAAGACCGCGGTCAGGAACGCCATGACGAGTAACTTGATGCGCACCGTTTCGCGCACGCCGCCGTCGTTTTTGGAGCCGAAGAACTGCGCCGTGAAGATGCCCGCGCCGGAAAGACCGCCGAAGATGGAGAGGTTGTAGACCATCATGAGCTGGTTGGCGATGGCCACGCCGGACATCTCCTCGGTGCCGACCGCACCGACCATGAGGTTATCCAGAAGATTGACGAAATTCGAAATGCTGTTCTGAATGATGATGGGGATCAGAACGGCGAAAACCATGGCGTAAAACGCCTTATTACCGATATATTTGCGCATGAAAACTCCTTTCCGCACGGGAGACTGACAAAATGAATAACAAAATTTTACCATGCGCCAAGGGGAATGTCAATTCAAAAAGCGGTAAGGATTCACCCGTAATGGGGATGTGTTTTTGTTGAGAATGACACGAAAAGCACCATCTCGGAAGCCTCCCTCTTCGAGGGAGGTGGATCGGACGAAGTCCGAGACGGAAGGAGTCATAAGAATGTTGCAAAAACGGCGCATATAGAAGCTTTCTCAGGCGACCGATGGCCGCCGCAGTATGTCGAAAAAGTATGTCATTGCGAGGAGACATGCGCAGCATACCGACGTGGCAATCCGTAAATTTCAGCACCTAATATGAACAATTTCGTCTCTATTTGAAGTGAAAACGGATTGCCACACCAGTCTGCGGACTGGTTCGCAATGACAGATGAGACACATTGTGCTGAATCGCTGAGGCGACCAATGGCCGCCTCAGCGATGGAACTGATTTTTAGTAAGTTTCATCAAACCGAACAATTGCTCCGTCGGGGACGCTATCAGCTTCCCGCGTTTCAGGCCGTATACCAAAGCAAAACCGTACGCTGTTGACAACATTTTATACGGGATAGCCTATAATCACTCACCGTATTATTCATTTATTTCAAAGATTTCTTCGTACTCTGCGTGAAGCAGCTTTTTGAAAAGAATGATTTCATCCGCATAAATGTGACGCTGGCCGACCTCGATTTTGGCAAGCGCACTGCGGGTGATGTCGCACCCGTTGGTCTGTAATCTCGCGGAAAGCTGTTCCTGCGTCAGTTTTTCCCGTTCCCTCAAACTGCGGATGTTTTCGCCGATTTTCTTTTCGATCTGTATGTTCATGTCAAGCCGCCTTTGCACTTATTTGAGAACAAAGTTCTTGACATTATTATATGGATATGCTAAGATGAAATTGCACTTATATAGGTGCAACTAATTTTGATGAGGTGGTTTTATGTTCGACAACATCGGTGGGAAAATCAAAGGGCTGGCCACTGCGATTTGCATACTAGGCATTATTGCAGCAGTCATCGGCGGTATATCTATCATGATTAGTGATGAGTATCTTTTTCTCACAGGTCTTCTTGTCATGGTCGTAGGTTCCGTTATCTCTTGGGTGGGGAGTTTCACTATATATGGCTTCGGTGAACTGATTGAAAGTACAGCAAACATTGAAGCACAGCTTTACTCGAATAACAATAACTATAATCATATTTTTTCCGGCGCTCCCTCAAATGCATCAGCACCCGTTAATCCTGTTAATCTTGGAAGATCTCCATCGAGTATTGTCAATACTTTTAATGCTAGTGAAATCTATGCTACAGAAGAATATGACAGTAATAGGCCTATTCCTCCGTCTGCTGTGAAAATTACGGGGACTTGCGAACTTTGCCATAAAACCGGAACGACAACATTTATTGCAGATGTAATGGATCGTGCTTCCGGTGAGTATGACCAGCATCGCGTGTGCCTTCAGTGTTATCGGCATTATCGTTGCAAGCCTTCTGAGACCAAGTAACTTCCATCTTTTCTCTTTTCGTTAGTTCATACTGCCCTCCACATCGGTACAACGGGGGCAAGATATAGATTTGCTCCGTATCTTCCGGCATGTTAAAAGCCTGGAAAGCCTCTCCCTTTGGGAGAGGTGGCTTGCGAAGCCAGACGGAGAGGGCCGAGTGGCAGTTAATCGCAGCACAGTGCTTTTGATGAAGACAGTGCGATGCCCTCTCAGTCGGCTGCGCCGACAGCTCTCCCGGAGGGAGAGCCATACCCGGACTGTGCCTGACCTTACGGCATTGTATATTATCTTAAATCACGCTCCCCTTCGCAACCGCTTTCCCTACGGAAAACGGTTGCATTTTTCTTTTCTTTCTGCTAAAATGTGCCTAACTAAATAGGAAAGGAATTTTACGTTTATGCGGTTTATCGACGACAAGATCCGCGTGATCTGCGCAGCGCTCCAGGGTCATATGAAGACCAAGCTCTTCGACATCACCGACATCACCTACCAGCCGACCGGTTACAAGACCTCGGATGAGCTCCCGACCGGCGAAGGCTTCCTGCCCTTTGACACCCACCTCACCATCGGCGGGCGCGACGCGCACTACTGGTTCAAATTCCACTTCACCACCCCCGCCAGGAAAGAGGGCCACGAGCTCTATTTCTCGCTCCTGACCGGACGCGAAGGCCAGTGGGACGCTGCCAACCCGCAGGGCATCCTCTACCTGAACGGCAAGATGGTGCAGGGTCTCGACACCAACCACACCGACGTCCTCGTTGACTACGACACCGATTACGACGCGGTGCTCTATTTCTACGTCGGCATGCATGAGGACCTCGTCGCCATGCGGCCCTCCCTCGTCGAGCTCGACAAGGAGATCGAAGCCCTTTATTATGACCTCAAGGTGCCGCTCGACGCCGCGATGGTCCTCGACCCCAAATCCAACGACCACATCCAGATCCTCAAAAAGCTTGAAACCGCCGAAGGCTTCCTCGATATGCGCGAGCCCTATTCCGCGGCCTATTACGAAGGCATCGCCGCTGCGCGTGCCTACCTGAAGAAAGAGCTCTTCGAGGGTATTTCCGGCAAGAACGACGCCCTCGTCGCCTGCATCGGCCACACCCACATCGACGTAGCGTGGCTCTGGACGCTTGACCAGACCCGCGAAAAGGCGCAGAGAAGCTTCTCCACCGTCATCAGCATGATGAAGCAGTACCCCGAATACATCTTCATGTCTTCCCAGCCCCAGCTCTATAAGTACGTCAAGGAAGCCGCCCCGGCCCTCTACGAGGAGATCAAGGCGGCCGTCAAGGCGGGCCGCTGGGAAGTCGAGGGCGCTATGTGGCTGGAAGCCGACTGCAACCTCTCCTCCGGCGAGAGTCTTGTCCGCCAGATCATCCACGGCAAGCGCTTCATGAAGGAAGAATTCGATGCCGACAGCACCATCCTCTGGCTGCCCGACGTCTTCGGTTACAGCATCGCCCTTCCGCAGATTCTCAAAAAGACCGGCGTGAAGAAGTTCGTCACCTCCAAGATCTCCTGGAACGAGACCAACAAGATGCCCTACGACGCCTTCCTCTGGCAGGGCCTTGACGGCAGCGAGATCTTCACCTACTTCCTCACCGCCCGCGACCACACCCCCGAGGGCGTGAACGACAACGGCACCACCTACGTCGGTTACATCCGTCCCTCGCAGGTGCTCGGCACCTGGGAACGCTTCCAGCAGAAGGAATACAACAACGAGACCATCATCACCTTCGGCTTCGGCGACGGCGGCGGCGGCCCGACCCGCGATATGCTGGAGCAGCAGCGCAGACTTTCCTACGCACTGCCCGCATTCCCGGCCACCAAAATCGAAAAGGCCGGCGACTTACTCGACCGCGTGGAAGCCAACTTCAATAAGAACCGCGAGCTTCTCAAGCGCACCCCGCGCTGGGTCGGCGAGCTGTATCTCGAATATCACCGCGGCACCTACACCTCCATCGCCAAGAACAAGAAGAACAACCGCAAGAGCGAGCTCCTCTTTGAGGAAGCCGAAAAGGCAGCCTTGACCGACCTCGTTCTGCTCGGCGGTAAGTATCCTTCCAAGGAATTCTACGATTCCTGGGAGACCATTCTTCTCAACCAGTTCCATGACATCATCCCCGGCTCCTCCATCTTCGAGGTCTACGAGGAATGCGACCGTGAATACGCCGCCATCCGCTCCCTCGGCGAGGATATCCGCTCCAAGAAGCTCAAAGAGCTCGCTTCCCACACCGGGAAAGACGGCTTATTCGTCTATAACCCCAACTCCTTCGCCGCTTCCGCCGCGGTCGACACCAAGGACGGCAAGCGTTTCGTGAAGGACGTCCCGGCCATGGGCTGGAAGATCGTGGAAGAACTCCCGCTTTCCGACGGAGTCAAGCTCGACGGCAACACCGCCGAAAACGACTTCTTCCGCATGGAAGTCAATTCTGACGGCGAGATCACCCTTTACGATAAGATTAACGACCGCCTCGTCTTCGCCGACGGCGAGACCGGCAACCAGATCCAGGCCTTCGAAGATTTCCCGCGCGCCTACGACGACTGGGAGATCACCAACTACTACAAGCAGAAGATGTGGGCTGTCCGCGACGTGAAGGCGATCACCCCGATCACCGACGGCGCAAGAAAGGGCTTCGAGATCGTCAAGGCCTTCTCGCACTCCACCATCACCCAGAAGATCTGGCTCTACGACGACGTCGCGAAGATCGACGTGGAGACCACGCTGGATTGGCACGAGCACCACGTCATCCTCAAGGCCGCCTTCCCGACCTCCGTCCATTCGAGCGTCGCCACCTACGACGTGCAGTTCGGCAACGTCGAGCGCCCGACTCACCTCAACACCTCCTGGGACGCCGCCAAGTTCGAGGTCTGCGCACACAAGTGGGCGGATATCTCCGACGCGGGCTACGGCCTCTCCATCCTCAACGACTGCAAGTACGGCCACAACGCCGAAGGTAATATCCTCAAGCTCACCCTCCTCAAGTGCGGCACCTACCCGAACCCGGAAGCCGACCAGGGCATCCACACCTTCACCTACTCCATCTACCCGCACGCGGGTACCTGGAGAGACGCCGATACCGTCCGTGAGGCTTACCTCCTCAACGAGCCGCTCGCCGCGTTTGAAGTCAAGGCGGGCGACGGCAAGCTGGATAACGAGTATTCCTTCCTCGCAGTCGACCAGAAGAACGTCATCATCGAGACCGCCAAGAAGGCCTACGACGACGAAAGCATGATCTTCCGCGCCTACGAGTGCGTCAACAAGCGCACCGCCGCGACCTTCACGCCGGGCTTCGAAGTGAAAAAAGCCTGCCTCTGCGACATGCTCGAAAACGAACTTTCCGAGCTCCCGGTCGTCGACGGCAAGATCAAGATGACCCTCGGCAACTACGAGATCGTCACCGTCAAGCTCATCAAAGCGTAAATACTCCAACTCAAAGACAAGGGCCTCTAAAACCCACTTGTCATTGCGAGACCACAAACCAGTCTGCGGGCTGGTTTGATTCCCGCAGGATGGTCGTGGCAATCCGTTTTTCAGCGAAAGCGACCTTCCCCAAAAGAAATCGGAGTACCCCGCCATGGGGTGCTCCGATTATATTTGTGAGCTATTTTTGTTTTACTCAGCACTCATGCGTTTCAGCTCGGAAAGGCAGAATTCGCGGAGATATGGGATATCCTCCGTCGCCGTTTCCCACACAAGCTCTTCGTCAAGCGCACCGTAGTCATGCGCGACGATATTTCGCATCCCGCGGATGCCCGACCACGGGATCCTATCCGAGGTCGCGGCGCGATATTCCTCGCTCAGGCTCCCGCTCAGCTCGCCGATCTGCAGGATGGACATGGCGACCGCGTTGAAATAGGCCCGGTCGTACGTGAAGACGGCAAAATCTCTGCCAAATCGCTCGATAAAGGTTTCGATGTCGCCGCAATACCCTTCGATGAGCTTCAGTATGCTTTCATCTCTCTCTGCCATAGATCTTCACGCTTTCCTTCATCACGTTTTCCACAAACGCGGCGTTGTTTTTCATCGTGCCGGGCTGTCTCAAGGACTGCAGGGTCACGAGATCGACGTCTTTCCCGAGCGTCTCTTTGAGCTCCTCGCAAAGCTCGTTCATGCCGAAGATGCCGTGGAGCGTGGAGCCCTCGCGGTCGATCAGGATATCCACATCGCTTTCATCGTCCGCCTCGTTTCTGGCATACGATCCGAAAACGTACACGCTCTTCAAACGGTGTTTTTCCGCGACCGGCGTAACTAACTTTTTGATCTTTTCCAGTTGAAAAACCGACGCAAAGCGGTCTTTCAGGAGATCATCCACCGTGCATCCGAGCGCGCGCGCAATTTTCATCAGCGTTTCGCCGGTGCATTTGGCGACGTCCGTTTTGCCGGTGCAGATGTCGTTCAAAGTGCCGTAGGGCAGACCGCACGCCTTTGCCAGTTGATATTTTGTCATGCGGTTATCCCGCAAATAGTCGTTGATCAGCATATTACGTTCCTCCGTAATATAGTATAACGGTATTCCGTAATAATGTCAAGGCCCGTTTTATGGTTTCGGCGCGTAGTGACGATGCAGTAAGCACAATCATTACGCGCCGAATTATTATTTGCCTTTTAGAATTCGATCTCCGTGAGATTGATGTCAGCGACGTTGAGAAGCTCATAGTTGCCTTCAAGGTCGGCATAAACAAAGAGGACACAGAGATTGGACGCCGCGTCAGCGGACGGCGTCGTGGCCTTTGCAAGGAACGCAAAATTGGTACCGGCAACGACCTGCGTACCGAGCAGGGCGATCGGCTCCATCTTGGCGCCGTCCATATCTTCGAGCACCGCATCAAAGGCTTCCTTCACGTCGTCA
>JAKSPX010000083.1 GCA_024404415.1 Clostridia bacterium
GCGGGAGTAGGCTGACGCGCCGACGACGATGAGCTTGGGTTTGCATTCCAGGGCGATCTTCTCCATCTCGTCGTAGTCGATGGTCTCGGTGACAGGGGAGACGCCGTAGGGAACGATGTGGAAATACTTGCCGGAGATATTCACCGGGGAGCCGTGGGAGAGGCGGCCGCCCTCGGAGAGGTTCATGCCCATGACCGTGTCGCCCGGCTGGAGAAGGGCGAAGAACACGGCGAGGTTGGCCGAAGCGCCGGAATGGGGCTGGACGTTGGCGTGATCGGCGCCGAAGAGCTTTTTCGCTCTTTCACGGGCGATCTCTTCGACGATGTCGACGTACTGGCAACCGCCGTAATAGCGCTTGGAGGGAAGACCCTCGGCGTATTTATTGGTGAGGATGCCGCCCGCCGCGAGGAGCACCGCCTTGGAGACGATGTTTTCGCTGGCGATCAGCTCAATGTTCTGACGCTGACGGTTGAGCTCCAGCTCACAGGCGGAAGCGACCTCAAGGTCAAAATCCTTCAGTTCTTCAAAAAAGTTCATAGGAAGTGCTGCTCCTTATTCGAAATATTTCACGGCTGCTTTGAACATGTTGATCTGGTAATTGCCGGGGACGTTCTGATATAAGCCGTCGCCGACGCGTTCGCTGTGGCCCATCTTGCCGAAGACGCGGCCGTCGGGCGAGGTGATGCCTTCAATGGCGTAGAGCGAGCCGTTGGGGTTATACTGCACCTCGTCGGAGGCCTTGTCATCGAGGTCGACGTACTGGGTGGCGATCTGACCGTTTTCCGCGAGCTTGCGGATCAGCTCCTCACTTGCGAGGAAGCGGCCTTCACCGTGGGAAATCGGGACGGAATAAATGTCGCCGACTTCGGTGAGGGCGAGCCACGGGGACTTGTTGGAGGCCACGCGGGTACGCACGATCTTCGACTGGTGGCGTGCGATGGTGTTGAAGGTCAGGGTCGGGCAGGTCTCGTCGGTGTCGATGATCTTGCCGTAGGGGACAAGGCCAAGCTTGATGAGAGCCTGGAAGCCGTTGCAGATGCCGCACATGAGGCCGTCGCGTGCTTCAAGAAGCTCGGTAACGCCTTCCTTGACCGCGGTGTTGCGGAAGAAAGCGATGATGAACTTGCCGGAGCCGTCGGGCTCGTCGCCGCCGGAGAAGCCACCGGGAATGAAGACCATCTGGGCGGTCTTGAGGGCGGAAGCGAACTTCTCGACCGAGGCGCGGATGCCGTCGGCGGAGAGGTTGTTGACGACGATGATCTCAGGCTCGGCACCTGCGTCGCGGCAGGCTTTGGCGCTGTCGTATTCGCAGTTGGTGCCGGGGAAGGCGGGGATCAAAACCTTCGGGCGCGCGCACTTGACAGAGGGTGCGGGGCGGGAAATGGTCTTGTAGGAGAAGGTCTCCACGGGGGGCTTGTCAGAGGCGACCTTGATGGGGTAGACGCCCTCAAGCTTTCCTTCATAGAGATCGGAAACCTCGTTATAGCAGACCTTTTCATCGCCATAAGCGAAGAACTTATCCTCAGTGACGGTGCCGACGAGCACGGCACCCGGGATCTCCTCATTGGATTCAAGCAGGAACGCGCCGTGGTTGTAGGCAAAGAGGGAATCAAGCGGCAGGTCTTCAAAGCGGAAGCCGAAGCCGTTGCCGAAGGCCATCTTCATGACCGCTTCGGCGATGCCGCCGTGACCGAGCGTATAGGCCGCCTTGACCTTGCCTTCGCGCATGAGGGAAGTGACCTTATCGAAGAGCGCGAGGAGCGAAGTCTTTTCGGGGAGGCCGTCATCGGTCTTCTCGGGGGAGAGGAGATAAAGCTTATCGCCCGCGGCCTTGAATTCCGGCGAGATGATGTCGGAGGTCTTCGCGGTGGTGACGGCGAAGGAGACCAGCGTCGGCGGAACGTCCAGCTTTTCGAAGGAGCCGGACATGGAGTCCTTACCGCCGATGGCGCCGATCGAAAGGTCGCGCTGAGCGCGGAAGGCACCGAGGAGGGCGGAAAGCGGCTTGCCCCAGCGGGCGGGATCCTTGCCGGGCTTTTCAAAGTACTCCTGGAAGGTGAGGTAAACGTCCTCGAATTTCGCACCGGTGGCGACTAATTTGGCGGCCGATTCCACCACGGCGAGGTAGGAGGCGTGGTAAGGCGACTTTTCGGCGATGGCGGGATCGTAGCCCCAGGACATAAGCGAAACGTCGTCGGTGTGCTTGGTTTCAAGCGAGATCTTCTGCACCATCGTCTGGATCGGCGTGCGCTGGTACTTGCCGCCGAAGGGCATCAAAACGGTGCCCGCACCGATGGTGGAGTCGAATCTCTCGGATAAGCCGCGGCGGGAGCAGGTGGCGAGGTCACTTGCAACTGCCTTGAAGCCGGAGGCGAAGGAGGCCGGAATCTCTTTTTCGAAAGCCTTCGGGGCGGCGGGGGCGATGGTGATGTGCTTGGGCGCGCCGTTGGAATCGAGGAAGGCGCGGCTGACGTCGACGATCTTGTTGCCGTTCCAGGTCATGGTCAGGCGCGGGTCGGCTTTGACGACCGCGACCGGGCAGGCCTGCAGGTTTTCACCCTTGGCGAGAGCGAGGAAAGCTTCAACGTTTTCCTTTTCGACCACGACCGCCATTCTCTCCTGCGATTCGGAGATGGCAAGCTCGGTGCCGTCGAGACCATCGTATTTGCGCGGAATGGCATTGAGGTCGATGTCAAGGCCGTCGGCCAGTTCGCCGATGGCGACCGACACGCCGCCTGCGCCGAAGTCGTTGCATCTCTTGATCATGCGGGTGGCGTCTCCGTTCCTGAAGAGGCGCTGGAGCTTGCGTTCCTCGGGGGCGTTGCCCTTCTGAACCTCGGCACCGCAGGTCTCCACCGAGTGGGCGTTGTGCGCCTTGGAGGAGCCGGTCGCACCGCCGATGCCATCACGGCCGGTGCTGCCGCCGAGCAGGATGACCACGTCGCCCGGGTCAGGGACTTCGCGGCGGACGTTTGCCTGAGGAGCGGCGGCGATGACCGCGCCGATCTCCATGTGCTTGGCCGCGTAGCCGGGGTGATAGAGTTCATCGACGATGCCGGTGGCAAGGCCGATCTGGTTGCCGTAGGAGGAATAGCCCGCGGCGGCGGTGGTGACTAATTTGCGCTGCGGGAGCTTGCCGGGGATGGTCTCGCTTGCCGGGACAGTCGGGTCGGAAGCGCCGGTCAGACGCAGAGCGCCGTAGACGTAGGCACGGCCGGAGAGCGGGTCACGGATAGCGCCGCCGATGCAGGTGGCGGCTCCGCCGAAGGGTTCGATCTCGGTCGGGTGGTTGTGGGTTTCGTTCTTGAAGAGCAGCAACCATGGCTCTTTCTTGCCGTCGGCTTCCACTTCGATCTTGACGGTGCAGGCGTTGATCTCCTCGGATTCGTCGAGCTTATCCAGCTTGCCTTCCTTTTTGAGGGCCTTCACGGCGATGGTGGCGAGATCCATGAGGCAGATCGGCTTGGTGCGGCCGAGAGCCTTGCGGGTTGCGATGTATTCTTCGTAGGCGGCTTCGAGGGTGGCGTCTTCGAACTTCACGTCGTCGATGACCGTCTGGAAGGTGGTGTGGCGGCAGTGATCCGACCAGTAGGTGTCGATCATGCGCAGTTCGGTGATGGTCGGGTCGCGCTTTTCAGTCTTGAAGTAATCCTGGCAGAATTTTACGTCATCGGCGTCCATGGCGAGACCGTAGTCAGAAACCATCTTCTCAAGGCCTTCGCGGTCGAGTTCAAGGAAGCCTTCAAGCGTCTTGACGGTGGTGGGAAGGTCATAGACCGCCTTGAGGGTCTCAGGCAGGTCAAGAGACGCCTCGCGGGCTTCGACGGGGTTGATGACGTACTTTTTGATCTCGGCGACGTCCTTTTCGGAAAGGCTGCCGTAGAGTGCGTAAACGCGGGCGGAGCGGATGAGGGGGCGTTCACCCTGCGAGATGATCTGGATGCACTGGGCAGCCGAGTCGGCGCGCTGGTCAAACTGGCCGGGGAGATATTCCACGGCGAAGACCGCCGCGTCACCGAAGGAGACCTCGGCGGAGGCGATATCGAGCTGCGGCTCGGAGAAGACCGTGCCGACGGCGTAGTCAAAGAGTTCGCGGGTGATGTTTTCCGCGTCGTAACGGTTGAGGATGCGCACGTCCTCAAGAGACGTGATGCCGAGGAGGGTACGCGCGTCGTTTCTCAGGGCGCGGGCTTCTAAAGCCAGCTCTTTTTTCTTTTCAACAAAAATACGGTAAACCAAAATTCAGTTCTCCTTTGCTTTCAGAGCGCGTGCGCCGATGTCCTTGCGGAAGTAGCGGTTTTCAAAGGTGACGCGCGCGGCTCGGGCGTAGGCGGCGTCGATGGCGTCTTTTAACTCGTCGGCCACAGCCGAAATGCCGACCACGCGGCCGCCGTTTGTGAGAAGGTCGTCGCCATCCAGCTTGGCTCCGGCGACGTCGGCGTGCGGCCAGACGTCCGCGGGGATCTCAAGCTTGAAGCCTTTTTCGTAGGAAGCGGGGTAGCCCTTCGACGCGAGGATGACGCAGGCGGCGCTCTTATCGGCGAATTTTACCTCGGTGGAGGCAAGCTTTCCTTCGGTGACCGCCATCATGACGGTGAGGAGGTCGCTTTCAAGAAGCGGCAGAACGACCTGCGTTTCGGGGTCGCCGAAGCGGCAGTTGTATTCAATGACGCGCGGGCCCTTGGGGGTGAGCATGAGGCCGAAATAAAGGCAGCCCTTGAAGGTACGGCCTTCGGATTTCATGGCGCGGATGGTGGGGAGGAAGATGGTCTCCATGCATTCCCGCGCGATAGATTCGGTGTAATAGGGGTTGGGGGCAATGGTACCCATGCCGCCGGTGTTGAGGCCCTGATCGTGGTCGAGGGCGCGCTTGTGGTCCATGGAGGAGATCATCGGCACCACCGTCTCGCCGTCGGTGAAGGAGAGAACCGAGACTTCCGGGCCGGTGAGGAATTCCTCGATGACCACCTGATCACCGCTCGCACCGAATTTCTTGTCCTGCATCATGGAGACGAGGGCTTCTTTGGCTTCTTCGCGCGTTTCGGCGATGATCACGCCCTTGCCGAGGGCCAGACCGTCGGCCTTAATGACGGTCGGGAGCGGGGCGGTCTTTACGTATTCGAGCGCTTTTTCAAGGTCGGTGAAGACCTCGTAGGAAGCGGTCGGAATGCCGTATTTCTTCATCAGCTCTTTGGAGAAGACCTTGCTGCCTTCGATGATGGCGGCGTTTTTCTTCGGCCCGAAGCAGGGGATGCCTTTTTCCTCCAGCGCGTCAACGCATCCGAGCACCAACGGGTCATCGGGTGCGACGACGGCGTAGTCTATCTGATTCTCCACGGCGAAGGCGACGATTTTCGAGACCTCTTTCGCGCCGATGGGCACGCAGACCGCGTCATGGGCAATGCCGCCGTTGCCGGGAAGAGCGAAGATAGTTTCCACGGAGGGGTTGGCTTTCAGTTTTTTGATGATCGCGTGTTCGCGGCCGCCGCCGCCGACAACAAGAAGTTTCATGTCAAAAAGCCTTTCTTAAATATGATGTGAAGGTAGGCAAATTCCGTAGAGTGCGGGGGCGCCGCACTCTACGGAGGAGTAGCTTTTAATGGTGGAAGAGTCTCATGCCGGTGAAGGCCATGGCCATGCTGTACTTGTTGCAGCGCTCGATGACCACGTCGTCGCGGATGGATCCGCCCGGTTCGGCAACGTATTTCACGCCGCTTCTCTTGGCGCGTTCGATGCTGTCGTCAAACGGGAAGAAGGCATCGGAGCCGAGAGCAACGTTATCAATGGTGTCGAGGTAGGCTCTCTGCTCTTCGCGGGTGAAGGGTTCCGGCTTTTCGGTGAAGTATTTTTCCCAGACGCCGTCAGCAGTGACGTCTTCTTCGTTCTGGTTGATATAGCCGTCGATGACGTTGTCGCGGTCGGGACGACCGAGGGTCGGGAGGAAGGGCAGAGCGAGGACCTTGTCGTGCTGGCGGAGGAACCAGGTATCAGCCTTGGAACCCGCGAGACGGGTGCAGTGGATGCGGGACTGCTGACCCGCGCCGACGCCGATGGCCTGGCCGTCAACGGCGAAGCACACCGAGTTGGACTGGGTGTATTTGAGGGTGATGAGCGAGACGATGAGGTCGCGGACAGCGCTTTCGGGCAGTTCTTTGTTCTCGGTGACGAGGTTCTTAAGGAGATCGGCGTCGATCTTGAAGTTGTTGCGGCCCTGCTCGAAGGTGATGCCAAACACCTGCTTGTGCTCGATGGGATCCGGGACGTAATCGGGGTCGATCTTCACGATGCTGTAGTTGCCCTTGCGCTTGGCCTTGAGGATCTCGAGGGCTTCCGGCTCGTAACCCGGAGCGATGATGCCGTCGGATACTTCGCGCTTGATCATTTTCGCGGTGGTCACGTCGCACACATCGGAGAGGGCGACCCAGTCACCAAAGGAGCAGAGTCTGTCGGTGCCGCGGGCGCGGGCGTAAGCACAGGCGAGGAGAGAATCGTCAAGGCCTTCGATGTCGTCAACGAAGCAGGCCTTCTTGAGCTTTTCGGGGAGCGGGATGCCGACGGCGGCGGAGGTGGGGGAGACGTGCTTGAAGGAGGTGACGGCGGGGAGGCCGAGAGCCTTCTTGAGCTCGGTGACGAGCTGCCAGGAGTTGAAGGCGTCGAGGAAGTTGATGTAGCCCGGGCGGCCGTTGAGAATCTCAACGGGAAGCTCAGAGCCGTCGTGCATGAAGATCTTGGCAGGCTTCTGGTTGGGGTTGCAGCCGTATTTCAGTTCAAATTCTTTCATGATCCGACTCCCTTTCTATTAT
>JAKSPX010000084.1 GCA_024404415.1 Clostridia bacterium
GGAGCATATAGTTTTTCTCGTTCACCCAGTCGTAGGCCGGGAAGATGTAGCGGCCTTCTTTGGTGATGATAGGCTTGCATCTTAAGAAACCGAAGCAGATGACGCGCGGTTCCTCCCATTCAAGCTCGTCGGCGTCCGGGTCGCGGCAGATCATGGCTTCCACACCGGTGAATTCCTGATGATAGTTGCAGTTGAAGGGGGTGCGGATGGTGGCTCTCGGCGCGTCCTCCGGGTACGGAGAGCGGGTCCACATGACCCAGAGCTGCCCCTTTTCGTCCAGCCAGAGCTGGATGTCGATGTTGCGGTTGCGGGCTTCGCGGTCGGTCTCGATGGCGACGATGGGCTTGGACCAGGTCTCACCGTTGTCGTCGCTCTTCACGAGGATGTTGACGTTGTCGATGCAGGGTTCCAAGGCTCCGCCGGTATACCACCCGGCAAAGAGTCTTCCGCCTCTGGTGCGGACGATGGTCGGGCAGCCCTGGAAGGCGCGCAATTCCTCGCGGAGCTCGTCGCCGGGATGGAGGTTGACGTAGTTTTTCATGGGGGTAATCTCCTTCATTTTTATTGTAATCGGATGCTGACTTCTCCCGTTGCGAGCGCTTCCTCGCGCCCGTCGGGATAGCGCACCAGAAGGTGGTTTTCTTCATCAATATCGAGTGCTCTTGCCGGAAATCTTTCGCCGTTTCTCAGGACGAAAATGTCCTTTCCCGGGACAAAGCATCTTTTTTTGTATTTTTCGTGGATGCTTTTGAAATCCAGTGAGCGGTAGTATGAAAGAAATCTGCGGATGACCTCTTCGGTCAGCTCATTTTTTCTTCCGTTGTCCTCCGGCCACACGGCGGCCGCAATGTCCGCTAATTCCTCCGGGAAGCCGCCTTTGGGTGCGTAGGCGTTGATGCCGATGCCCGTGACGACCCATGAAACACCGCCGTCCGGAGAAAAGCCCGCTTCATTGAGGATGCCCACCGCCTTTTTCCCGGCGATATAGACGTCGTTGACCCATTTGATGCCGGGAGCGCACCCGGCAACTTCTTCGATGGCCTCGGAGACTGCGACGGCCGCGAGGGTCGTGAGGCGCGGGATCTCCTCCGCCTTCATTTCGGGGCGCAGAAGGAAGCTCAGATAAATGCCGCCGCCCGGCGAAAAGAAGCTTCGGCCAAGCCTGCCCCTCCCGGCGGTCTGTTCTTCTGCGAGGAAGATGGCCTCCCCTTCCCCGGAGCCCGCCGCGATCTTCGCGTCAAAGTTGGTGGACGCGGTCAAAGGAGCAGAATAGACCGGCACGTCATATATACGAGTCAAAGTATGGTAGTTTTCAGGGATCATATCATCTCACCAGAAGCGTCAGAAGCGGGATGGTAAGGAAGCACAATAGCGTGCTCACCAGAATGCAGTCGGCGGGCATTTCGGTCTTGCCCTTGTGCATCTCCGCAAGATTCAGAATGACCGAAGCGCAGGGCGTGGCCGAAAGAATGAGCACCGACGCGCGGAAGGACAGAGGAAGCGGCAGGAGCAAGACGAGGAAATAGGAAAAGACCGGGAAGACGAGAAGCTTCAGCCCGATGGCAAGATACACCATCGGCTCGGCGAATATTTTCCTGAAGGACATGGAGGCAAGGCGGATGCCGAGGATGAACATACATAAGGGCGTGGTCATGCTCCCGATGAGCGAGATGGCGCTCGTGAGCGGCGTTGGCAGATAGTCACCGACGCCCCAGATGAAAAACGGAAGGCCTGCAAGGAAACCAAAGACAGTAGGGTTGAGAAGCGCCGCTTTGAGGGACATATATTTCGTGTCGCCGGTCAGGGCGAAAACGCCGATGGTGAAGACCAGAATATTCATGGACACCATGAAGCAGGAGGAATAGCAGGCGACCTCGGGGTTATTCGGGAGCAGGGCTCTGACGATGGGAAGACCGAAGAAGCCGACGTTGCCTAAAACCGACGCGATGGTCAGAATGCGGAATTTGCTCTCATGGTAGCGCTTCCGGCAGAAGAAATAGATCAGCGCCATGAAAGCACCCTGCAAAAAGAGCGTTGCAAAAAAGAAATACACCATGTTCTGCGCGACCTCGGGCGTGTAGTCCATGGACATGAAGGCCGAGATCTCCAGGCAGGGCGTGCCGACGTAGACCAGAATGGCCGAAAGCGTGGAAAGGTGTTCTTCCTTGGCGCGGTTTCCTTTTTTCAGAAGATAACCGGGCAGGATATAGAATAATGTGATGAGTACGTTGGTCAGTGCGATCGAGAACATGGAAAACCTTCTTCCTAAATCATTCAGCTTGACAAATTCTGCCCCGTGGCATATACTTTTGCTATCCAAAGATAGAAGGGAACGTATTTATGGATTATTTCGTTCAGGGCATCGGCATCGTAGCCATGGCGCTATTGATTTTTTCATTCCAACTCAAGACCAAGAAGAGAATCCTGACGGTCCAGTTCTTCTCCTCTATCCTTTTCATGATTCATTTCGGGCTGATCGGCGCCATCACCGGAAGCATCTTGAACGGCATCGGCGCCTTGCGCGCACTGGTCATCACCAGCCGCCCGAAAAAGTGGGCCATGTGCAAAGCGTGGGTCCCCTTCTTCTTTGTCTGCTACGTGGCGGCCTACGCCATGACCTTCCTCGTTTTCGACAAAGAGCCGACCGTCGGCAACCTGCTTCTTGAGCTTCTGCCGGTCGCCGGTATGATCATAACCACCTTCGCCTTCCTCTCGGAAACGGAGAAGCGTGTGCGCCGGCTCAGCCTTATCAACTCGCCCTTATGGCTCGCCTACAACGGCATCAACGGATCCATCGGCGGCACGCTGGTCGAAGCCTTTTCGCTGGTTTCGATCCTCATCGCCATTTACCGTTACGATATCCGGGGCGAGAAGAAAAAAGCAGAATAATCAACTTTACATCAGCTTTTTGAGCGCGTCGACCGCGGTCTTCGCGGTTTCCAGATCGAGCTGTTCAAAGTTCGCGCCCGCGTGGTAGCCGTCGTGGCAGAAGATCAGGTAACCGTTCAGAAGCGGATTCAGAATTCTGGACAAGCGCGCCGGAGCACCCGCGGCATGGTAATGTACGACGGTCCTGACCTCTTTTTTGAGTAAAAGCGCCGCGCGTATAGCCTCGGCGAGGTCTTCCTCATCTTTTGAGACCGAGACGATCTTGATGACGTCGGGATTGCGTTTTTCAAGGAACTGCGCAAGTTCCACGACCTCCTCGGCTTTCATCTGAATGCCCGTGTGGGTGGAGATCAGGACTTCGGAACCGAGGGAATGCACCTCTTCGATGAGGGCGCACTGCTTTTCGATGATCTTGGGATCCAGCACCACCTCGTGCGGGTTGTTTTTCAGGAACGACAGCGGCGCATCCTTAAATTCCTCCCGGACGCCCGCCTTGCTCGCCTGATCGAAGGTATAGCCCTGCATATCAATAGCCGAGGTGCCCGCTCTCACGGCGGTCATGAGGAGCGCAACACGTTCCTCCTCGGTCGATTCGAAAAGCGAATAATCGTAATTATGGCTGTAATGAAGCGAGAGGATGGGGAGCCTGGTCGAGGAAATGATGGTTCTCAGGCTTTCCTCGTTCCATAACTCACGCTTCAGGCAGGAAAGGTGCAGGTCGATGCCGGTCGCGCCGTGCACCTCGCAGTTTTTGATGTCGGCAATGGCATCTCTGACCGTTTCGCGGCGGACGACCCCGATGAGCATGGGCGACTCCTTGTGGGCAAAGCTTGTCATATTATAAACCTCTTTTGGTTTTTTCTTTATTTTATCATGCTTCGGCGCGAATTGCAATTTCTTTTCGCGCAAGCCAGGAAAGGCAGGTCAATCAATGATCCGTTACGGCATTTTCGGCGCGGGCTGGCGCGCGGAATTCCACCTCCGCCTCGCCTCCCTCTGCCCCGAGCAATTTGAGGTCGCGGGCATCTATATCCGTAATCCCGAGACCCGGAAAAAATATGTAAATTCTCCCTTCCCGGTTTTTGACACCGCCGAAGGGCTTCTCGCCGTGCTCGATAAGGAGCACGATTTCATCGTCTCCTGCGTGAAAAAGACCGCTATGGCCTCGGTCGTCACCGACCTTGCAAAAAATGGCTGGGCGGTATTAAGCGAGACCCCCGCCGGGGTGACCCACGAAGAAGCTGCCGCCCTCGCCGCACTTGGCGAGACCGGCGTGAGAGTGCAGGTGGCAGAGCAGTTCCACTTCCAGCCGCTTTTGGCCGCCGTGAAAAATGTCCTCGACCGGGGTTACATCGGGAACGTCCATCAGCTCCAGCTTTCCCTCTGCCACGATTACCACGCGGTGAGCCTCATGCGCTTCTTCCTCGGAACGGGCTTGGAAAAGCCGGAGATCAGGACCTACCTCCTCCCCGACCCCGTCACCGAATACGACGGCCGTCCGGGGCGCAGGGAGCCGACCCTCAACGACGGCAAGAGCAAGCTCTCGCTTCTCCGCTTCGGGGACAAGACGGCCTTATATGATTTCTGCCAGACACAGTATTTTTCCGATATCCGCTCCTCTTCCTTCCTTCTCAGAGGGGAAAAAGGCGAGATCCGCTTCGAGGACTGCCGCTACCTCAAAGGAAACGTGCCGCACCACTTCCGCCTTGAACGCAAGGCCTACGGCGCAAACGGTGACCTCGACGGGTATTATCTCTCCGAGATCACGGGGAACGGCGAGGTCTTTTACGAAAATCCCTTCCCCGGCGCACGCCTGTCCGACGAGGAGATCGCCATCGGCACCTGCTTGCTCAGAATGAAAGACTATATCGAGACCGGGAAAGAATTCTATTCGCTCCGCGACGCGGCCTTCGACGCCGAGGTCGCCATGGAAATGGGGGAAAACATCCAATGAAGATCACCGTCATGAGCTACAACACCCAGCACTGCTCCAACTTCCACACAGGAAAGCTCGATTATGAGGCCTTCGCCTCGGTCATCCGCGAAAGCGGGGCCGACATCGTGGGCTTACAGGAAATGCGCGACGAGGGTACCTCGGCGGACTACCAGCCGCAGGCGAAGATCCTCGCTGAAAAGCTCGGCTTCTATTATTACTTCGCCCAGGCCATGGACATGGGCGGCAAGGGTGACCCCTACGGCAACGCCGTCCTCTCCCGTTTCCCCATTCTGAAGGCGGAGACCGTATTGCTCCCCTACGTGAAGGAATCCGGCTCTCCCTATCCCGAGGATCGTGCTCTGCTCACCGCGGAGGTCGAGATCGAAGGGAAGCCCTTCTTCGTCAACGTCACCCACCTTGGCGTGATGCCGCTCGAGTGGGCCGGGGCTTTGGATATCATCCGCCCGCGCATGAAAGCAGAACGCTGTGTCCTTATGGGCGACTTCAACTTCACCCCCGAAAACGAGCTTCTCGCGCCCTTCAACCGCGATATGCAGAATACGGCGGACTTCTTCCCCTTCGAGCGCCTGAGCTTCTCCTCCGAAAAGCCCTTTGAGCGCATCGACTATATGTACGCCTCCAAGGACCTCAAGATCCTCTCTGCGGACATCCCCGCCATCGTCCTTTCCGACCATCGGCCCTACGTGGTGACCATGGAGGTCTGACCGAAGGGTATTTCAAGAGTCAATACGGTATAATCAAAAAGGAGCAGGAATATGCGCACCAAATGGGCAAAAGAGCAGGCGTGGGAATGGTATAACAGTCAGCCGTGGATCCGTGGCTACAACGGTTTCCCCTCCAACGCCGTCAATCTGATCGCCCTCTGGCAATCCTACAACCACGAGGAGATCTTCGCCCAGCAGGAAAGAGAATTTGCCCTCGCCCGGGAGACCGGCTTCAACGCCACCCGCATTCAGGTCAACCTCGCCGTCTGGATCCTTGAGCACGATTCCTTCATGAAAAACCTCGAAGAATATCTCACGCTTGCCGCAAAATACGGTCAGAAGGTCATGCTGATCTTTGGCGGGGACAGTCTGACTCCCAAAGCGAAATGGGAGCCGCCCAAGCTCGGCGAGCAGAAGGTCGATTGGGGTTGGCACGGCGGGCACAAGGACGGACAGTTCGCCTATGTCCACGAGGGAAAAGGATACAGTTTGCTCGACGAGGATGAGGAATACCGCGAGAATTTCTTCCGCATGATCGACGAGATCTCCGCCCGCTATGCCAACGACCCGCGCGTGCAGGTCTGGGATATCTGGAATGAGATCGGCGGCGGCGGACGCGGCACGGCAAGTGTCCCCTACATGGAACGCGCTTTCGAGATCCTCTGGAAAAACGAAGTCACCCAGCCCATCACCGCCGGATGCTTTAGTTGGAACGCCTTTGACCGCACCGATTCCGAGGCGGAGAAGCGTGCCATGGAGCTTTCGGACGTAGTGAGCTTCCATTGCTATCAGCCTTATGAACAGACGGTAGCCATCGTCGAAACGCTCAAAGAGACCTACGACCGCCCGCTCCTCTGCACCGAATGGCTCCACCGCATCGGCAACAACAACGTCCGCGAGATCTTCCCGTTATTTTATCTGGAAAATGTCGGCTGCTACTGTTGGGGACTGGTGCAGGGTTTTTACCAATCCTACGAGCCGCACGGTGTCTTCTGGCCCATCATGGCCGACCCCAATTACGAGGGCGACCTCAACCTCACCGCATGGCAGCACGATCTCTACCATTTCAACGGCACGCCGTATATTGCCAAGGAGATCGCCTGCATCAAGCGCTTCGCCGCGCGGGCGGATAAAAAGTTCGGTAAATAAAATGATAACCGCAGGACAGAATACCCGTCCTGCGGTTTTTTGTAGGTTGTCGTAATTCGTAGGGCGCGATGCCCACATCGCGCCGAAACGAAA
>JAKSPX010000085.1 GCA_024404415.1 Clostridia bacterium
CCGCCCACCTTCAACGGCGCACTTGGCGAGTATGAGCCGGAGGATTTGGATGCGCGCCCCGAGGAGGCGTCCGAAGTTGTCCCGCGCACGGGTGTGAACGTGCTTGCCATTTCCTCCGGCACGGTGCAGAACGCCGAGGGCGCGAAAGACCGCGTGGATTCCCACCTGATCACCACCATCCCGCACGAAAAGACAGTCCCCTTCCGCAAGCGCTTCGGCCGCCGCAGAAGAAACGAGGCTCGCCTCAACATTCTGAATCCGTCGGTCAGCTTCCGCTTCGTGGAGTCGGTCCATCGCCTCGCCTTCCGCCTTGAGCACGAACACACCAAGGGCATGAAGGTCTTCCTCTTCTCCTCGGTCTCCGAAGCCGAAGGCAAATCCACCCTCGCCGCCAACACGGCTCTATCGCTCGCCTCCCGCAGAGCCCGCGTGCTCTTCATCGACCTCGACCTGCGCCGCCCGGTGCAGTCCGACATATTGAACATCCGCGTCGACGATGAGCACGAGCTCGGAAGCCAGCTCTACGCCGGCCGCAGCGCGCAGGATATCCTCGACAGCGCCACCATCGACCCGGGCACCGGATTGAACGTCCTTCTGAGCAAGAAATCCTACGCGGACAAGATCCACTTCATCACCTCCCCCATTCTTGCCGAGCTTCTCACACTGGCGCGCGACCAGTACGATTACATCCTTCTGGATACGCCGCCGCTCGGCTATTTCTCGGATAGTGAGCTCATCAGCGACTTCGCCGACGGCGCGGTGCTGGTCATCCGGCAGGACATTGTCCCCGCCCCGCAGATCAACGACGCCATCGACGCCCTCTCGGCGGGCAAAGCCACGCTTTTGGGATACGTTCTCAACGATATGTATTATCTCTTCGGCTCCGTAACCTCCACGGGATACGACCGCTACGGCAAATACGGCAAGTACGGCAAATATGAAAAGACTTCCTCCAAGTCCTCAAGCGAGCACAAGTCCGATCATAAACGCACGCATAAGAATTGAGGGGAGGAATAGCCATGGCCAATGAAGCATCCAATCAGCAGGGCATCGACCTTCGCCGTCTCTGGCGGCGCTTCCGCCCGTTTCTGAAAAAGGGCTGGTTCCTTCTCGTCCTTCTCGGTCTTTTAGGCGGCGCATACGGTTATTTCAGCGCCGCACGCAGCTACACGCCCATGTACCGCTCCGAAGCCGTTCTTTCAGTCACGGTCAGCACCGATGACAACGGCGGCATTGCCGCATACAGTTATTATTACGACAACTCCGCCGCCGTGCAGGCCGTTGAAATGTTCCCCTATCTTCTGAATTCCGACGTCATGCGCGACAAGATCTGCCAGGAGCTCGGCAAAGATCACATCAACGGCAATATCTCCGCCTCCTCCATTTCCGGCACCAACTTCTTCGTCGTCGGCGTCACCAGTGCCAACGCCATGGACGCCTATGAGATCGCCCGCGCCGTCATGACGGTCTTCCCCTACATCAGCAGCAAGATCAACGTCAACACCCAGCTGGTCATCACTGAGGAACCCGCCTACGCCTCCGCGCCATATAACGAATTCACCTGGCAGGAGGATGCCCTGCGCTATGCCGCCTTCGGCGTCGCCGCGGGAGCTTTATTCCTCTTCCTGCTCTCTCTTCTCCGCCGCACAGCCCTCTCCGCTTCCGATGTGCACCAGTTCTTCCACGTCCCCTGCCTTGCGCACATCCCCGAAGCCAACCTGAAAAAGCGCAGCAATCAGGCGCAGAGCGCCCTCCTGGTCACCAGGCTGGCCTCCAACGGCGCCTTTGCCGAAGCCTTCCGCAATCTGCGCCTCAAGCTTCTGCGCCAGCTCAAGGACGACGAAAAGGTCATCATGTTCACCAGCACCCTGCCCTCCGAAGGCAAGAGTGTTTCCGCCGTCAATACCGCTCTGACGCTCGCCTCTGCCGGCAAGAGTGTGCTCCTGGTCGACGGCGACATCCGCAGTCCCTCTGTCAAGGCCGTTCTCGGCCTCAAGGAGCATTCCAGCGGCCTCGGCGCCCTTCTGCAGGGCGGCATGCCGAATCTCAAGTGCTATGAAAAAACCTCCCTTTATGTGCTCGCCGACGACGAAGGCGTAGAGGACGCCCTCCACCTTCTCAACCACGAACACCTCAGCCGCGTGATCGAACAGGTGCGTCCGCACTTCGATTACATCGTTCTGGACACGCCGCCCTGCTCCATGATGGCGGATGCGGCGGTCTTCGCCGGGGTTTCGGACCGTGTCGTCTATGTTGTGCGCGAGGACTACGCCGCCGTCTCCCAGATTTCCGACAGCGTTTCCGCTCTCAACGACATGGGAAGTGACCTCGCAGGCTACATTTTCAACCGCGCAAAAAAGTCCTCCTCCCACGGTCACTACGGCTATGGGTACGGTTATGGCTACGGCTACGGGTACAGCTACGGCTATGGGTACAGCTACGGCAAGTACGGCGGCTACAACTATAAGAAAGATGACGGCTACCGCTACGGGAAGGACGAATAACCCCCGCCCGGTATCCAAAGACAGATCATTATGCTTCGTAAAATCATCAAAAAGCTCCGCGAGGGCGCTCTGCGCGATATGATCGCCGAGACCAAATGGATCTATCACTACGCGGCCCGTTACAGAAGCGCCATCGCCATTTATCTCGTCATCGGCCTCTCCGCCACGGCCCTTGGCCTCGGGAGCAGCGTCGCCTCCAAGTATCTGATTGACGCCGTGATCGGTCGGGATGACAACTCCATCATCCCCGCCGCCGTCTTTTACATCGTCATGGGCCTCGTCCGCATCGGCGCCAACGCTCTGACGCGGCGCGTGAGCGGCAAGATCAGCGTGCAGGCCTCCAACGAGATCCGCGCCGACGTTTTCGCCCGCTTCCTCGACGTGGACTGGCAGGCCTCTCTGGATTATCACTCCGGCGACCTGCTCACGCGCGTCAACTCCGACGTGGCGACGGTGTCGGAAAGCATCCTCGGCTGGATCCCGAGTCTCATCACCGGCCTTGTGCAGTTTTTCGGAACGCTGGCAGTCATTCTCTACTACGACCCGACCATGGCGGTCATCGCTCTGCTCGGTGCGCCCGTCACGGTGCTGCTTTCGCGCTTTCTTCTCTCGCGCCTGCGTTCCTTCAGCGTGCCCGTCCGCGAGCGCCAGGCGGAGCTGACCGGTTTTTCTGAGGCATCGCTCCAGAACCTTCAGGCCATCAAGTCCTTCCATCTGGAAGGGCAGTTCCGCTCCAAGCTCGATTTTCTCCAAAAGCTTTACCGCGACGTCGCTCTGGACTACAACCTCTTCTCGGTCGGCACCGGCCTTCTCCTCTCCTCCACCGGGTTTGCCGTGTCGGTCCTGTGCTTTGCCTGGGGCGCTTACCGTCTCTGGGGCGGCTTCATCAGCTACGGCACCATGCTCCTCTTCATTCAGCTCGCCGGGCTGGTCTCCTCCTCCTTCTCTTCCCTGGTGCATCTGATCCCCTCGGCCGTCTCGGCGACTGTGGCAGCCGGACGTATCACCGCCATTCTCTCCCTGCCGCATGAGGACGAATCGCTTTCAATTGATACCAGGGAGGTCCTTGCCCACGCCGAAGACGGCGTTTCGGTCGCGCTCGACCACGTCGCTTTCCAATATAAAAACGGCCGCCCGGTCTTCACCGACGTTTCGCTCACGGCAGCTCCCGGCGAGATCATCGGCGTCGTCAGTCCCTCCGGCGGCGGCAAGACCACGCTCATCCGCACCCTCCTCGGTCTGATCGCGCCCGACGAAGGTCAGGTCACCTTCTCCGCAGGCGGACATACCGCATCCATCGTGCCGCCTCTGCGCACCCTTGTGACCTATGTGGCGCAGGAAAAGGTAGTCTTCTCCGGCACCGTCGCCGACTCGCTGCGCCTTTCTTCCCCGCTCGCCACCGACGACGAGCTTTGGAAAGCGTTGGAAGCGGCCTGCGCGAAGGATTTCATCGAGGTGCTGCCTCAGAAGCTCGAAACGCCAATCGGTGAGCGCGGCAGCGGTTTCTCGGAAGGGCAGCTTCAGCGTCTCTCCATTGCCCGCGCCATACTCTCGGACGCCCCGGTCATGCTTCTGGATGAGGCTACCTCGGCACTCGACCTCGCCACCGAAAAGCAGGTCCTTTCCAACGTCCTCTCCGACCCGCGCCGCCGCACCGTCATCGTCACCACCCACCGTCCGACCGTCCTCCGCTCCTGCACCCGTGTCTATTCCCTTGAAAAAGGCAAAGCCGTCCTGCTGGACGAGGAAAAGATCAGGGTGCTTGCCGAAGCCCGCTGATCAAACCATAAAAATGCGCTCCGTCTTTCAAATCAAGAAAGCCGGAGCGTTTGTTTTTGATGTATGGATCTCAGTTTCTTGACGGATGATAGGTGGTGACCAGGGACGTGACCGCGTCGATGATGCCTTCCTGATCGTTGGTCTCGCAGAGCATCCCGAGCGCCTCCAGCGACAGCCGGAGTTGGTCCTCAGAGAATTCCGCCGGGTGGCCGATGAAGATGAGGTCGTTGGCGGTCGTACCCATGCCCTCCTCGCTCATCAACAGCTCCTCGTAAAGCTTTTCGCCGGGGCGCAGGCCGGTGTAGACGATCTTGATGTCCACGTCCGGTTCCATGCCCGAAAGGCGGATCATGTTGCGCGCGAGGTCGTCAATGCGCACCGGGTCGCCCATGTCCAGCACGAAGATCTCGCCGCCCTTGGCGTAGACCCCTGCCTGCATGACCAGCGACACCGCTTCGGGGATGGTCATGAAGTAGCGGATGATATCCTTGTGGGTGACAGTGACCGGGCCGCCCTCCTCGATCTGCTTGCGGAACAGCGGGATAACGCTGCCGTTGCTGCCGAGGACGTTGCCGAAGCGAACGGCGACAAAGCGGGTGTGGACCGACTTTTTGGCGAAGGTCTGCACGATCATTTCGCAGACGCGCTTGCTCGCGCCCATGATGTTGGTGGGGTTCACCGCTTTGTCGGTGGAGATCATCACGAAGGTGTCGGTTCCATAGCGGTCGGCAGCCGATGCCACATGATAGGTGCCGAAGACGTTATTTTTGATGGCCTCGCAGGGGCTTTCTTCCATCAGCGGCACGTGCTTGTGTGCCGCCGCGTGGTAGACGATGTCCGGCTTGAATTCTTCAAAGAGCATGTCCACGCGCTTTGCGTCGCGCACCGATCCGATGCGCACCTCCAGCGGCAGAGCATCCCCATACTTTCTCAGAAGCTCCTGCTGGATGGCGTAGGCGTTGTTTTCGTAAATATCGAAGATGACCAGTTTCCCGGGCTCGCGCGCCGCGACCTGTCGGCAAAGCTCACTGCCGATGCTGCCGCCGCCGCCCGTGACCAGTACCGTCTTGCCTTTGATATTCGCGCCGATCTCTTCCATGTTGACCTTCACCGAATCGCGTCCGAGGAGGTCTTCGATCTCCACTTTGCGCAGGCGACTGACGGTGACGTCTCCGTTGGCGATCTGGGCAAGGCCCGGCAGGATCTTGAGAGGCAAACCGGTATTCTGGCAGCGCGAGATGATCTCGCGGCGCTCACTGCCGATGCAGGAGGGAATGGTGAAGACGATCTCTTCGACTTCATACTTTTTTGCCGCTTCGGCGATGCTTTCGCGTCCGCCGACGACCGGCACCCCGTCGAGGCGGAGCTTCCATTTATCCTTGTTGTCGTCGATGATGCAGACGACCTTGTTCTTGGAATCCTTGCTGTTGATGAACTCCTGCAGGATGATCAGACCGGCTTCGCCGCCGCCGATGAGCATGGTCCTTTTGCGCTTGCCGCTTTGGCGGATGCGCGACCGGATGTGGCGGGCAGAGATCAGCGCCATGCGCTCAAGGATCATCATCGCCGTCAGGAAAAGCCAGAAGAGCACCGGGAAGCTGCGCGGGATGGAAAGCTCCATCAGTGCCATGGCGAAATACTGGCCAAGGGCGAGGAAGGCGTTGGCGGCACCGATGCGCAGAACGTCTCGCAGTCCGACCGACGACCATACATTGGTATAGAGGCCACACACGGCAAAGAGGATCAGCGCCGCCGCCGTCACGATGGGGGCAAAGCGAATAACGCTTTCCAGATACCCGCTTTTTCTGAGCAGGGTCATGCTCAGCTCATGACGGATGAAAAGCGCCAGGAACTGTGCAAGATTGATGATGACGATGTCGGCGATCAAAAGCGTGACCGTTCTGAGAATATGCCGCTTACTGCGGCTTGACAAAAAGTTCATATAAAACAACCCGCTTTCGGATAGCATTGGCAAAATTTCTCATTTATGACAATAAGAGTATTATAGCACGTTTTTTCGGCGGTGTCCATACCTTTCTCATTTTTCCCTTTTGAGACATCATCTTTCACATTATATTGCAAATCTCAGTTTTTTTATAAAAGGGGGTTGCAATTTTCGAATAGATAGTGTATAATAAGTCCACTAAATGGCAAAACAATATGGAGGTAAATTGTCTTGAAAAAGTTTGCTGCGCTTCTTCTGGCCGTTGCCATGCTCGTCATGATGATGTGCATCCCGGCCTTTGCTGAAAAAGATCCGATCATCAGCCCCGAAAAGCCCGATGAACCCGTAGAACCCAATCCCCCGTCCCCGGTTACCGGTTGTGTCCTCGGCCTTGCCGGCGCTGCCGCCATCGCCCTTTCCAGCGGCGGTGTTTTAGTTCTCTCCGCCAAAAAAGCCCGCGAAAGCCGCTGAATTCACGAACGGATAAACACCCCCTGAATGCAAGTTTAGGGGGTGTTTTCATTCCCATCACCGACA
>JAKSPX010000086.1 GCA_024404415.1 Clostridia bacterium
GCGGAAAGTTACATCGAAAACCGTCTGGCGGAACGGGCGCGGGAGGCGCACCGCGCTCACCGCGCGACCGGGGTGATCAAGGACATCCGCATTTTCTACAACAGCGTGGACCGCGCCATCGACATCATCGGCACTGTAGTGACGCTTGTGGGACTGGGCGTAAATCCTTTCCTCACGGCACAGGGCTTGGCCACCAAAGGGATGCTGACCGTCCTTATCGGCGCGTTCTTCGCCGGGGCGGTGCTTTCGGGCGTGACAATCCTGCAGGCCCAGGCGTGGCAGTATGGTGCGCTCCAGCTCAAGAACGGCTCGACGGTGACAAACTGTGTCATCGACACCTGCCGGTGCCAGAATCCGAACAGCGGCGCCATCTGGATGGAGGCCATACGCGTCAGTTCGAGGTCGTAGATCTTCGTTTCAAAGCGGTCGCAGGAGGCGGCGAAGTCGTTGGCTCTCTGCGCATCTTCGGGAAGACCCGATTCCTCGGCGCGCTTGCGGAGGGAGATCAGCGTGGTGGCGCGTTCTTCCCTGAGCTTTTCCTTGCCAGCGAGGATGTACATGGAAAGCTCCTTGAAATAGACGAGGTTGGTGTCATAGAGCTTATCCAGCACGGCGATATCCTTGAGAAGCGTGACCTGATGGCCCTCGAGGACGTTGACGATGTTATTGACGCTGACTTCGGCCTTGTCATATTTGGCTTTCAGTACCGTGACCTTCTTTTTGCCGCGGTGGAAAATGCCCGAAAGGCCCTTTTCGTCGGTCTCGTCGTTGAATGCCTTGAGCTCGCCGACCAGCGCGGCGATCATATCGCCCGCTTCGCCGAGATCCTGGGTGCGCACGCTCTTGAGGGCGCTGTCGGAGAAATCGGCGATCTTCTGCTGAGTACCCGCGCCGTACTGCAGGATGGTGGCCTGATCGGTCACGTCGATCTTTGAGGCGAAATCGTGCACCATTTCTTTTTCTTCCGGGGTGAGGTTGGAAAGCGCGGCTTCGTCCATCTTTTCAATGGCGATTTCTTCGGCTTCCTTCGTATCGGTCCGGGTCTCCTTTTCGCCGAAGGGGTCAAGAGTCAGCTTTAATTCAGGCACCTGATTTTCCATGTTCATTCCTCTTTCTTTCGTTTATTTCAGATTGTCGCGCGTGAGCATCTGCTCAAGCACTTCAATGTCGGTCGTGATATCCAATACGTCATTGGCAAAAAGCGCGTCGTACTGGCGGCGGAAGGCGTCCTCGATGCGGTAAAGGGCCTCCTCCATTGCGTCCAGCGCCGTGCGCAGGTTTTCGCCGCCGTCCTTTTTCTCCGCCGTGTCGGCAAATCTTGCGGAGATCTTCACGGCTGTCGGGAGATAATAATTGACGAAGCGGCGGATGGACTTGCATTCCTCCGGGTCGGAGATGATCTCGCCTCGGATGGAGGAGATCCACCCGGTGATTCCGTCCATATAGCCCCCTGCCGTCGCCCGTTTCTCTCCGAGGCGCTCACGCGCTTTTTTGATGGCGTCCGACGCACGGTCGAGCTCGGCGATCATGGCGTCCAACGTTTCGTTGCCGGAGGCGAAGGGCACCTCGATCTTTTTGGTCTCCTTGGGGACGATCAGCTTCACAAGCCACGCAAGGCCGAGGGAGACGAGCGCCGTTACGAGGATGGAGGAAAGCTTGGCCAGCGGGAAAAAGAGCATCGCGAGGAGCCACACGGCCACGGCCGTCCAGATCGGCAGAGCCGATTTGACCGGCACCTCCACGTATTTCCGTCCGACCGGCGGGGTTTCCTTACTGTCTTTCAATGTCTCATCTCCTTGGTGTGATCTTTGGGTAATATGACGCATGAGTATGAAAAAAGTTCCTATGGATATTATATCAATCCATCGGCAGAAAATCAATCGTTTTTCACCGGAATTTCCAAATTCTCAGCGCAAAAGCATCCCACCGCACTTTGACAACGTGCGGGAATTGTGGTAGAATATCTCCATGCAATCTTGGGAGGTCAATCATGAAATTTCTGGATCGTCTGAGCTATAAGTACGGCAGGCATGCGATAGAGAACCTGATGCTCTACATCGTCATCGGCATGGCTATTATCTTTTTAAGCGATTTTCTGCTCCTGCCGCAGATAGGCTTTTCGCTATCATCTCTTCTGACCTTTAACAAGGCGGCCATTCTGTCCGGGCAGATCTGGAGGGTCTTCACCTTCATCTTCCTCCCGCCGGACAGCAGCACCATCTTCATGGTCTTTGCCCTCTATTTTTACTGGCTGATCGGCTCGGGGCTGGAAAACGCGTGGGGCGCTTTCAAATTCAACGTCTATTACCTCGTCGGCATTCTCGGCACCATCGTCGCCGGGCTTCTCACGGGCTACGCCACCAACTATTACCTCAATATGTCGCTCTTCTTCGCCTTCGCCGCGCTCTACCCGGATTTTGAGGTTCTCCTTTTCTTTATCCTCCCCATCAAGATCAAATGGCTCGCCATCCTCGACGCTGTCTATTTCCTCATCAGCTTCTTCACGGCCGGCTTCGGCGGAAAGATCGCCCTTCTGGTCGCCATAGCCAACTTCCTATTATTCTTCGGTGGCGATTTCATCGACCGCATCAAGGCCTTTATCCGCAAGAGGAAATTCAAGAGAGATTTCCGATAAATTGATTTTCGGGAGGAATAGAAATTGTACACCGTAGAAACCTCACGTCACTTCACCAAGCGCTTCGACCCTATCTCCGGCGCGGTCTATTACGTCCTCTCCACCCGCGTCGCGCCTTTACAGCAGGGCTTCTATTTTGTCAACTCCGGCTTTTCCGACGACGGGCGGTATATGTGGTTTTACTGCGCCTTCCCGCCCACCTCACAGAGAGCGCTCGGCGTGGTCGACTTCCTGACCGACGACGTTCGCTGGTTCCCCGACACCTTCACGGTGGACAGTTACATGGTCGATCCCGAGACCGGCAACGCCTGGTGGGGAACAAAATCCGGCTTTTATATGCGCACGCCGCACCCGGACGATTATCCCCGCCGCATCGCGCCGCTTCCCAAAGAAGCAAAGGGCTTTTTCACACTGGCTTCCACTCACCTTTCCTTCTCTCCCGACCGCAAAGAGCTTTTCGTCGACGTCGTTTCGGGCGACCGTTCGGTCCTCGGCACGGTCAACATTGCGGACGGTTCCTTCACCGAATGGTATCACACCGAGATCAGCACCATTTATAATCACGCGCTCTTCAATCCCGTCGATCCGAATCTCGCCCTCTGCGCTCACGAATACCACTCCAGCCCCTTCGGCGGCCCTTCCGAAGCACCTCCGCGGAACGAAAAAGGCGAATACCCGCGCCTCCACACGATTTCCCGTGACGGCGTGAACACCATGTATCCCCCGATGATCGACTACGCCTCCCACGAATACTGGAGCGCCGACGGTGAAAAGATCTATTATGTGGACGGCCACCGCATCTTCTCGACCAATATCAAAACCGGCGAAAATAAGATCGCCGTCGACTGCGACCGCTTCCACGACCTCGATGAATTGCCCGTCACGGCGTGGCATTCCCACGCGACGGCGGACGAAAAATACTTCGTGGCCGACTCCTCCTTCTATGACCACGGCCTGACCTGGTGGAGAGGCTGCCCCTCCAAGGTGACCTTTTATAACACCGTCACCGACAAGGCTCTCGACATCGTGACGCGCAACCCGGCGCTTCCCCGGTGGACGCCCGAGGATCCCTGCCCCTATCACATCGACCCGCACCCGCGCTTCGTCCTCCACGATCAGTACGTGAGCTTCACCGTGACCACCGACGGGCGCGTGGACGCCGCCGTCGCCCCGGTCAAGGGACTTTTGGAAGCGACAAAATAAAGCATCTGCAAAAACCGACCCGAGTTTTGTGGACTCAGGTCGGTTTCTTTTGAAACGCATTCCAAACCCAGAGACCCCATGAGGGTCGGTATGATCCCTATTTTGTTCAGTTGCAGACAGATTATCTTGAATTCTTCAAACATTTGATTCCTATTTTCTCCGCCGATTCAAGGTCATTCATATTTCTTGATTCCTTCGATTCTGAGAAGGGTGCGTTTTTTATCCAGTCCTCCCCCGAAACCGCCGATGGAGCCGTCCCCGGCGATGACGCGGTGGCAGGGTATGAGGATGGGAAGCGGATTATTGTGCACGGCGTTTCCGACGGCGCGGGCGGCACGGGGTGACCCCGCAAGCGCGGCGAGCTCTCCGTAGGAAATGAGGCTCCCGTAGGGTACTTTTATAAGCGCTTCGAGGCATTTTTTGTAAAACGGCGGGCTCGAAAGGAGATAGGGAATGTCAAATTCCCGCCTTTTGCCTTCAAAATACTCAGAAAGCTCCTCAGCCGCTCTTCGAAGATACGCCTCTTCCGACGTGGTTTCCCTCGTTTCGTCAAAAGTGATACCCGTGAGAAAGCCGTTCTCACCGATCAGACCGAGTTTCCCAACGGGAGAAGCGATGATGAGACGTTCCATACTGCTTCTTTCTTTCATAAATGCGGGCGACCAGAGGTCGCCCGCAAGTAACTTTACTATTTATTTGCCCTGTTCGAGGATGGAGACGGGATAATGACCGTACTGGATCTTCTGCGGATGCGGGGTGTAAGCCCACTCAGCCGCGTTGCAGAGGAGCTTCTGGACCTTCTTGTCGTGATAGACCGGGAAGGATTCGTGACCCGGACGGAAGTAGAAGATCTTACCTCTGCCTCTCTTGAAGGTGCAGCCGCTTCTGAAGACTTCGCCGCCGGAGAACCAGCTGATGAGGACCAGTTCGTCGGGTTCGGGGATAATGAAGTGCTCGCCATAGGTCTCTTCATGCTCGAGGATGATGTTTTCGCCGATGCCTTCGACGATCTTGTGGCCGGGATCGACGACCCAGAGGATCTCCTTATCGCCGGTCTCTCTCCACTTGAGCTGGCCGGATTCGGTGCCGACGAGCTTCTGGAAGATCTTGGAGGCGTGGCCGGAGTGCAGGACGACAAGGCCCATGCCTTCCATGACGCGCTTATAGACGCGGTCAACGATCTCGTCCTTGACGTCGCCGTGACGCATGTGGCCCCACCAGAAGAGGACGTCGGTGTCGGCGAGGACTTCCTCGGTCAGACCGTGCTCCGGCATTTCAAGGGTAGCCGTCTTGACGTCGTAGCCGTTTTCGCGGAGGAAACCGGCGATGCACTCGTGGATGCCGTTGGGGTAAATGGCCTTGACGGCTTCGTCTACCTTTTCATGCGCAAATTCATTCCAGACAGTGATTTTCATGTTATTTCTCCTTTATGTAGATTTATAACTTGACCCAGGTTCCTTTTTCGGCGGCTTCCAGAATGGCATCCAGAAGGATCTGGCTTCTGAGGCCGTCCTCAATGGTGGCGGAGAGGCCGTCTTCGCATCCGTTCACGATGTCGGCGAAGGACTGCATCTGATCGACCTTGAATTCCTCGGGGATCTCCAGCGGAACGTACTTGTCGCCGGTCGTCTCGTCACAGATCTCGATCTCATCCACGCCGGGGATGCGGTCGAGGTGGTAGACGATGGCGCCCTTTTCGCCGTAGATCTCCATGCGCTGGTAATTGCCGCGCCCGTAGTTGAAGCGGGAGATCTCAAAGGAGAACGATGCGCCGGATTTGGTCTCGACGAAGATATTGGAATAGTCGTCAACGTCGACCTTGCCTTTGCCCTCGCCTTCCAAAAGGCGGCGTTCATGGACAAAGGTGCCGTTATGGGCAAAGACCTTATCATATTCCTCGCCCGTCACAAATTCGCAGAGGTCGAGCGCGTGGCAGCCGAGGTCTCCGAGTGAGCCGGAGCCCGCGATGTCCTTTACAAAGCGCCAGACCAAAGCCGCGTCCTTGTGTTCAAGACCCCACGCCTGATAATACTGCATATTGACGTGGTAGATGCGCCCGAGGCGGCCGGATTTGATGAGGCTGCGTGCATATCTGGCCGAAGCCTTATATTGGAGGTATCAAAGACGCCGTCCACGAGGATGTTATAAAGCTTCGCGCCGCCCTGATTTAATAGGCGGACGTTGGCGCAGTAGGCGGAGGACATGACATTGCGGATGATGACGTTATAGATGTCCTGATCGGCGTCAGAAACGCCGTAAAGCTCTTCTACTTTACCATAAAGAGCGGTCAGGGCGACGGTATCATCCTCTGTAAAGCCCGTGACATTTTCAATCAAAATGTCGTGGCAGCCTCGTCTGAGGTCAATGCCGTCGGAATTTTTGATGTAAACGCTTTCATAATCGGACGCCCTGCCATCGTAGCGGCGCATACCGAGTCCCTCATGGCGCACACCATCAGAATCCACCGTGGTGAAATCCGAGAGGAAGTCGACATTCCGGATCTTCCCTTCGCGGCAGGCGACGAAATTCAAAGCCCACCAGCGTTGATTCCGGACGTGGAGCCCCTCCACGCGGAAGCGCTCGACGTTGCCGAAAAGAAGGATGTTGTTGACCGAAATGTGCGGTCTTCCCTCTTTCAGGGAGTTTCGTTCCGAAAGCCCGTTGTATTCGCCGCCGTCGAGAATGGCTTTGCCCTCACCGCGGAGGGTGATGTCGTGGTCGGCCCCGGCGAGGGTCTTCCCTTTTTCCGTGCCGCAGGAGATATTGCGGAACATGTTGCAGAATGTCCCGGCGGCCATTTTCAGATGAGCGTCCTTTAAGGTCAGAGTAAAATCAGACGGAAGAAGGATGGTCTCTTCGGTCTCATAATTGCCGCTGACGGTCAGTTCGTCCGCGC
>JAKSPX010000087.1 GCA_024404415.1 Clostridia bacterium
GACGCGCGCGTCCTTGAATTCCTTTTCGAAAGCGAGGATGTTGCGGATGGTCGCGCCGCGGAAACGGTAGATGGACTGGTCGTCGTCGCCCACGACACAGAGGTTATTATACCCGCCCGCGAGGAGCGAGGTGAGCTTATACTGGGCGAAGTTGGTGTCCTGATACTCGTCCACCAAAACGTAGCGGAACTTGCGGTGATAGGTCGCAAGCGCCTCCGGCTCGGTTTCGAGGAGCTTCACCGTGTTGACGATGAGGTCGTCGAAATCCATGGCGCTGGCCGCCTTGAGCTTGGCGTCGTAGGCCTCGTAGAGTCGGGCGATCACCGCGAGGCGGTAGTCGCTCCCGACGTTCTTTTTGTAGTCCGCGGGTGAAAGGAGGCTGTCCTTGGCGCGGGAGATGGCCGAAAGGACCGATTTCGGCGCGAACTGGGTGGTGGAGATCTCCTTTTCCTTCATGATGTCCTTCATGGCGCGCACCTGATCGTCCGCGTCATAAATGGTGAAGCTCTTGCGGTAGCCGAGTCTTTCGGCGTACCTTCTGAGGATGCGCACGCACATGGAGTGGAAGGTGGAAGCCCACACGTCGTCCGCGTCCTCGCCGACGGCGCGGCGGATGCGCTCCTTCATTTCGGAAGCGGCCTTGTTGGTGAAGGTGATGGCCAAGACCGACCACGCCGGGGCCGGATTCACGGCGAAAAGCCTCCGTGCCTCTTCTTCATCCGGGAATTGCCCCTTCTTTTCCAGCTCCAGGAGCGTCTCGATATCCTCGGCCGTGACGCTCTCCGGGATGTCCTCGGATTCGTAGGCGTTGCCAAAGCGGAGGAGATAGGCGATACGCGAGACAAGCACAGTCGTCTTGCCGCTCCCCGCGCCCGCGAGGACCAGTAAAGGCCCCTCCACCGCAAAGACGGCGCGGCGCTGCATCTCGTTGAGATGGCGGTATTCCCGATTCAGATACGCCTTCCTGAGGCGGTAATATTCGCTGATGTAGTCGATTTCTGGCATAATTATTTCCTTTATGTATCATGTAGAAAGCCGTTTCCGGCATTCCGTTTGGCTGGGATGTGCGATGAGTCAGGCGGTGGCCGAGGACGGCGCACCCTACGGCAGTTCCCTAATGTGAATTGTGCTTCAGAATAACATTGTGCGTTGCCCTCTCAGCCAGCCCTACGGGCTGTCAGCTTACAGGCCTTCGGCCTACCCTCTTCCGTCGCAAGCGACGGCATCCCCCAAAGGGAGAGCCTGCCGAACTTGCGCTAAATCGCTGACTCGCTAAATCACTAAATCGCTTATAGCGTAATCGCTCAACTCCTCACTCCTAACTCCTCACTTTTCCCCGTCTCCTGAAAACTGAATACTGAAAACTGACAACTCCTCCCTCACCCGATCATTCCCGCGAATGCCGAAAGGCTCGTCTCGCGCGAGACATAGTAGCGCGGCACGAGGAAGGGGTCGCCGGAGGTATTCCACAATCCGCCGTTCATCCTGATGCCGAAGGAATAATATTCTTTTCCGATCTCCCGCGTCGAATTGTTGTAGCTTCCCGAGGGGTAACAGAGGACGAAGGGGATGCGGTGGGTCCAGCCCGCGATGGTCTTCCGGGCTTCTTCAAGCTCGGCGCGCTGTTTTTCGGCGGAGAGTTCCCCGAGCTTGGGGTGGGTCATGGTGTGGCTCTGGATGGAGACAAGGCCGGATTCGCTCATTTCCGTGATCATGTCGGCTGTCAGGTAATGGGTCTTGCCTTCCTTGCCCGCGATCATGAAGATGGTCGCCTTGCAGTTATACTTTTTGAGAAGCGGGAAAAGCTCCTCGTAATTGTCCTTATACCCGTCGTCAAAGGTGAGCATGACGGGCTTTTTGATGCTTTCGAGATCGGGAATATCCTCAAAAGTGATCGTAGTATAGCCGTGTTCGGTAAGGTATTTTAGCTGTTTTTCCATTTCGGAGGGCTTGACGAAAAGCTCCTTGATGCCCCAGGTATCATCGCTCACCGCGTGATACATCAGGACCGGCACCCTTTTCCCCGTGGGCACCTCGCCGCTTTTCACCGTCGTGGTGAAATAAAGGTCGTCCCCAAGCTCCATCGAGGCATACTCCTTCCTCTCCGTGAGGAGTTCAAGCGGCGCCATATACCCTTTTTCTTCGTCGCAAAGCGCCGCGGAATAAAGCCTGCCGTCCTTAAAAAAGCCGCCGAGCGCTTCCGAAAAGCCGGTCTCCTCCGTCACCGCAGAAAGCGCGACGAACTTCCGGCCGCCGATGAGGTAATACCCCTCGCCGACCGCCTCGCCGTCGATCCATACCTGCCCCATGGGCGCGCCCGCGTCGACATGAGGGATGACGATCTCCTCTCTTTTCTCCTCCTCCGGCTTTTCGGGCACGGGAGCGGAAAGCGGGAAGGAGACCGTGGTCAGTTTTTCCTCCGGGACGCTCTCTTTCTCCAAGCCCGGCATGGCGCAGGAGGTGAGAAGCGCCGCGGCGATGAGGACCGCCGCGGCAGATCTTTCAAAAAGACGTTTCATTACTCTTCGTTCCACGCCGTCGCACCCGTTACGGTGTAGCCGTAGGCCGAGGCGGGGTTCTTCGTGATAGTGAGGCTGACCCAGGAGGTGAAGTCGAAAATGTTGTTGTAGAGCTGGACGGTGAGACCCATGTTGTCGCCGGAGCCCGCTTCGAGGGCGCAGATGCGGATCTCAAGGCCTTCGCCGCCGGAGGGCTTGAAGGTGTAGGTATCGGCCGAAGCGTCATAGAAGATCAGCGAATCGAGGAAATCCTCGTGCGGCGTGGAAAGTTCTCCGACGTCGGCGGTGAACATATCCTTCGCCATAGCCGTGAGCTTGTCGCTTCCCTTGACGATGATCTGGCCGTCGGAATTGGTCTCGCTCCCCTCGGGAAGCTGATGGAAGGCGTCGATCATGCTGTAAATGGCGCACCAGACGATCTGGTCATTGGGGGCGCCCGTGAGATCGTCGGGGTAGCAGTAGGCCGCGTAGGCCGCCGACTTCACCGAGGGCGCAAGGCGGGTCAGGGCGCCGCCGATGTCGTTATTGAAGTAGGCGAGGATATCCGGGTCGGTCTCGCCGGTGTAGTCGTATTCCTCGACGCTGAAGAAGGTCTCGTAGTCGTCGTCCTCCTCGGACGCGGTCTCCTCTTCCTCCCCATCCTCCTCCGGCTCGGTGACGGGAAGGTCGTCGCCGCCGAAGTCCACTTTGCCTTCCTCCGCCTTCTCGCCGCAGGAGGCGAGGAGCAGGAGCAGGGCGAGGAGCAGGGCCAGTACGGTGCGGAATTTTTTCATGGTAAATTCCTTTCTCATTTGAGCTTTTCGCGGATCTCTGCGGCAGTGCCCTCCGCGGGGGGCTGCATATCGTAGCGGGTGGTGTTGTAGGCGTCGGCGAGGGCGCGGTAAGCCCTTTCGTGCTCTTCCACGCCGTCGGCGTAAGCGATCTCGCCGAGCGTTTCAAAGGCGGTCTTGCCCCTTCTGTGGCGGTAGCCCTTGGAGACGGCTTTTCTCACCGAATGGCGGTAAAGGTAGCGCACCTTTTCCTCCTCGGTGCGCATGGCGTACCAGCCGATGCGCTCCTTGACGATGTTTTTGAGCTTTTTGCCGCCGAAGAGATCGAACTCGATGTCCTCGACGATCTCGTCGTAGATCTCATCCTGCTCCTTTTTCTCCTCCTTCTGCCGCTTTTTATGGCTGCGGCGGTCGGAATTCAGGAGCTTTTCCACCCAATCCCGCGCTTTTTTGACGATCACAAAGATCCGGGTCGCGCCGAGGACGCCGAAGGCGGAAAGACTGATGATATTCAATACATCGCGCAGATGGGGATTATCCGGCTTGATCTTTTCGGAGATCTCAAGCGCCTCCGGCTCCACGATGGTGTGGGTCGGCGCGTGGTATTCCTCCTCCTCGCGGGTGTTGAGCGCCGTCACGATGGCCTTGCCCGCCGACGAAAGTCCCGAAGAAATGAGCGGCACAAGGGCGAGGGCGCAGAGAAGCGTCACGGCGACCATGAGGAGATTGTGCTTCCGAAGCGTTCCCGAGACCGGGAGAGACGCCGTGCGGTTGGCGTCTTTCTTATCCTCGTCGCGCACGTGCTTATTTTTGTAGCGCTGGTTGCGGTTGAGCTGCAGGCCGATGTTCGAGCGGTTCATGGCGAAAAGCCCGTAGACCGCCGTGTAGAGTACCGCGCCGAGGAAGAGCCAGGTCAGGTCGCCCCATGGCCAGAGGGTGCGGATGAAAAATTCCAGAACGGCATATAAAAAGAGGAAGGCGACGTACATACCGGGCTGCACCGCCTCGTACCACGGCTTGGTGGCGGCACGCTGGCCCTGAAGATACGGGACAAGCGTGAGCGCGCCGGAGGCGAGGTTGGCGAGGTGCTGAAGCATGGTCTCCCGCTCCCCGCACGCCGCGATGACGGCGATGGCCCCGATGGTGAAGACCGCGCCGATGATGCCGGAATAGAAGATGTTTTCTCTGAAAAGCCGCCCGAAGAGCAGACCGAGGATCATCATGGCGAGGATCACGCCGAGATAGACGAAGATCTCCCGATCGGGAAGCAGGATGAAGCCCGCGAAGATATAGAGCGGCAGGAAGGCCGAAAACGAGGTCCAGAGGGCGAATATTCTGTTTTTCATCACATTTCCGCCCCTTTCACTCGGTTTTATCGGTGGTGTAGGTGCCGGGCGTGCGCGGCAGGAGATAGGCCGCCACAACGTTGCCGTTCTGCCTCAGGACCTCCATCTGCTCCTCGATGCGCTCGTCGATGTAGGTGCTGACGATGAGGATGCCGCAGTCGGATAATCCGCTCTCGCTTTCGTAGCCGAGGAAGCGGGCGAAATCCACCTTGGCCTGACGGGAAAGGCAGGCAAGCTGGGTGAATTCCTCGCCGAGGTGACCCTTGCCGCTGCCGAAGCGGGTGCGGTTCTCGCCGAGGGGCGAATCCACCGAGTTCGAGGCGAAGGCGGCGGAAATGCCGTGTTCGGCGGCGAACTGGAGGATGTAGGCAATTCTGGAAACACCGGCCTCGATGGCGTCGGGGTCGACGTCGGACTGGAAATACTGGTCGGCCTGGACGTTGAAATAGACCATGAGCTTGATGTCGGCGGTGTAATCGTTTTCGTTGACCATCAGCTCCCCGGTGCGGGCCGAGGCCTTCCAGTTGATCTTGCTCTGGGGGTCGCTGGTGGTATATTCTCTGGTGCCGCGGATCATGAAGGGATCCTCCGCGATCCACCTTCTCACCACCACGTCGCCCATCAGGTTTTTGGAGAGGTCGCCGAGCTCCTCCGGGTCCGCGATGCGCGGGTAGACGGTGACGACGGCGTTGATCTCAGCCTCGGCGGTATGCGGCTCGCCGATGCCGAAAATATCCTGACAGGTGATGTTCACGGCGCGCAGGGCGTAGTAGCCGCGCTTTTCGCAGAGCATCTGGTAGCGCCTTGTGACGGTCTGGTAGGCCCCGACCGAGAAGACGCTGTTGTGCTCGCCGTAAACGACGTTCTTTTCTTTCTTTTCCCCCTTGGCCTTGCCCGGCGCGACGTAACGAAGATGCGGGGAGAGCATGCTTTCGACGCGGAGCCACGGCATGGGCAGGAGCTTGGCGTTGGAGATGCGCTCGGTCATGGTGACGTTCTCGCCCTCGAAGACCGTGTTGGGGGTGTATTCTCTGGAATAGGTGATCTTTTTATACCCGCAGAAGCGGTATAACAGCATCTGACCGACCACGAGGATCGCCGCGGTCAGAGCCAGTACCCCGGCGATCATCCGATCACCTCTCGCGGAGGTTGGCCGCGTCGAAGTCTTCGGACGGCACGGTCACGTCGTTCACGATATCCGCCATGACCTTTTCGGCCTGACCCGACTTGAGGCGGGAGACGTTCTTGATGACCAGACGGTGAGCCAGAACCGGCACCGCCATGCGTTTGACGTCGTCCGGCGTGACGAATTCGCGTCCGGCGAGGACGGCGGCGAGCTGGGAGGCGCGCAGGAGCGCCTGCGTGCCGCGGGGCGAAACGCCGTAGACCACTTCGGGGTGGCGGCGGCTGGCTTCGGCGATGAGGGTGATGTAGCGGTAAATATCCTTGCTGACGCGCACCTTGGCAAAGGATCTCTGCGCGTCGGCGACTTCCTCGGCGGTGGCGACCGCTTCCAATTCCACGAGCGGGTTTTCGCCGTTGAAGCGGCGCATGATCTCGTCGGATTCTTCGCTGGTCGGGTAGCCCATGCCGGACTTGATCATAAAGCGGTCGAGCTGTGCCTCGGGAAGCGGGAAGGTGCCCTGGATCTCCACCGGGTTCTGGGTGGCGATGACCATAAAGGGGGCCTGGAGCGGCATGGTGACGCCGTCGACCGTGACCTGGCGCTCCTCCATGCACTCGAGCAGCGCCGACTGGGTGCGCGGGGTGGCGCGGTTGATCTCGTCGGCCAGCATGATGTTGGTGAAGACCGACCCGGCGCGGAACTTGAATTCGCCGTCCTTGGGATTGTAGAAATTGATGCCGGTCACGTCGGAGGGCAGGAGGTCGGGCGTGAACTGGGTGCGCTTGAAGTCGCAGCCGATGGACTTGGCGATGGATTTGGCGAGCATGGTCTTGCCGAGGCCGGGCAGATCCTCCAAAAGGATGTGGCCGGAGGCTAAAAGCGCGATGATGACGTGCGCGGCCGTCTCGGGCTTGCCGAGGCTGGCGTTTTCGGCGTTGGCTTGGATGCGATCCGC
>JAKSPX010000088.1 GCA_024404415.1 Clostridia bacterium
CCGATATGCTCAAGGGCAAGCAGGGCCGCTTCCGTCAGAACCTGCTGGGCAAGCGCGTGGACTACTCCGGCCGAAGCGTTATCGTCGTCGGTCCCTCGCTGAAGATGTATCAGTGCGGTCTGCCGAAGGAGATGGCACTGGAGCTGTTCAAGCCCTTCGTCATTGAGCGTCTGGTCGCCAAGGGACTGGCTACCAACGTCAAGAACGCCAAGCGCCTGGTCGAGCGTCTGAGCGGCGAGGTCTGGGATGTGCTGGAAGAGGTCATTCGCGATCATCCGGTCATGCTGAACCGCGCGCCCACGCTGCACCGTCTGGGCATCCAGGCCTTTGAGCCGATCCTGGTCGAGGGCAAGGCCCTGAAGCTGCACCCGCTGTGCTGCACCGCCTTCAACGCCGACTTCGACGGCGACCAGATGGCCGTGCACGTACCGCTTTCCGCAGAAGCGCAGGCGGAAGCACGCTTCCTCATGCTCTCCGCGAACAACCTCCTGAAGCCCGCCGACGGCCGCCCGGTCACCGTTCCGACTCAGGACATGGTCCTCGGCTGCTATTACCTCACCATCACCCGCGAAGAAGAAGGCACCGGCAAGATCTTCGGTTCCGTCGACGAAGTCGTTCTCGCGTATGACAACGGCATCATCGGCATCCATTCTCCCATCAAGGTGAGAAGGACCGGCATCTTCGAAGGGGAGGAGAGATCCTACCTCGTCGACTGCACCATGGGCCAGATCATCTTCAACGAGAAGATCCCCCAGAGCCTCGGCTATGTCGACAGAAAAGACCCCAACCACTTCCTCGACCTCGAGATCACCAATCCCTGTGACAAGGGCCTGCTCGGCAAGATCCTCGGCAAGTGCATCGACAAGTTCGGCTTTGCCCGCACCGCCGAAGTGCTGGATAACGTCAAGGCGCTCGGCTTCAAGTATTCCACCAAGGGCGCTCTGACCTTCTCTGTTTCCGACATCGTCGTTCCGGACGCCAAGAAGGAACTGGTCGAAGCCACCGAAAAGAAGGTCACCCGCCTCGAGAATCAGTACAAGCGCGGCTTCATCACCAACGATGAGCGCAAGCGCCTGACCATTCAGGAATGGGAAAAGACCACCGACGCCGTCAAGGATGCCCTGAACGAGGCATACGATTCCTTCAACCCGATCTGGATGATGATGAAGTCCGGCGCCCGTGGTTCCATGAACCAGCTTCGTCAGCTCGCCGGTATGCGCGGCAACATCGCGAATACCGCCGGCCAGACCATTGAAATCCCGATCAAGGCTAACTACCGTGAAGGCCTGAATGTTCTTGAATACTTCATCGCCTCCCGCGGCGCCCGTAAGGGCCTCGCCGACACCGCTCTGCGTACCGCCGACTCCGGTTACCTGACCAGACGTCTGGTCGATGTCGCCCAGTCGGTCATCATCCGCGAGGAAGACTGCGGCTGCCACCACGGCATCGAGGTCGCCGAGATCGCCGACACCAAGTCGATCATCGAGCCTTTCAAGGATCGTCTCGTCGGCCGTTACCCGGTCAACGATGTTCTCGATCCCGAGACCGGCGCGGTCCTCGTCAGCAAGGACAAGATGATGTCCGGCGACGACGCCGATAAGATCATTGCCAAGGGCATCACCAAGGTCGAGATCCGTTCCATCCTGACCTGCCGCTCCAAGGTGGGCGTCTGCGCCAAGTGCTATGGCTCCAACCTCGCCACCGGCGAGCCCATCGGCATCGGCGAATCGGTCGGTATCATCGCCGCCCAGTCCATCGGTGAACCGGGTACCCAGCTTACCATGAGAACCTTCCACACCGGCGGCATCGCGGGCCACGACGCCCAGGATATTACCCAGGGTCTTCCGCGTGTTGAAGAACTCTTCGAAGCGCGCAAACCCAAGCGCACCGCCATCCTTGCGGACATCGGCGGCGTCGTCCAGATCCGTGAAACCAAGAAACCCACCATGCGTGACATCGTCATCACCGACGCCGAAGGCGGCGAGACCCGTGTTTATCAGGTCCCGGTCAGCGCCGGCATCAAGGTCACGGACGGTGAAGTCATTGAAAAAGGCCGCGAGCTCACCGAGGGCGCCTTCGCGCCGCAGGATATCCTGCGCACCAGAGGCCCCGAGGCCGTGCAGGCTTACATCATCCAGGAAGTCCAGCGTGCCTACCGTCAGCAGGGCGTTGACATCAACGACAAGCACGTTGAAGTCGTTATCCGCCAGATGATGAACAAGGTCCGCATCGAAAAGAACGGTGCAAGCGACCTGCTCATCGGTTCCTCTGCCGACAAGAACGAGGTGCTTTACCTCAACGAGGACATCCAGGCCAGAATCGACGCCGGCGAGAAGAACGAAGACGGCAGCGATCTCGAACTGGTCGAATACACCCAGACCCTGCTCGGTATCACCAAGGCGTCCCTCGCCACCGATTCCTTCCTGTCCGCCGCATCCTTCCAGGAGACCACCCGCGTCCTCACCGAAGCCGCTATCCGCGGCAAGGTTGACCCGCTGATCGGCCTCAAGGAAAATGTCATCATCGGCAAGCTCATCCCCGCGGGGTCCAGCCTCAAGTGCTACCCTCCGGAGGATGATGAAGAAGAGGAAGAAAACAAGCCGCAGGAAGCTTCTGCGGAAAGCGGCGAAGATACCCTTTCCTTTGACGATGACGGCGATGAAGGCGACGAAGCCTTGGCTGAAAACACCGAATTCGAAGGCGGAGATGACGACTTCGATGTGCAAAACGCAGAAATTGACGAATGATTTCAGCCCGTCATTGACAAAAGACGGAAACTAGGATATAATAAGAGATGTGGTCAAATGCCGGAACTCCGGCATTTGGCCCGCCCTTCGGTTTTCAAAACCCGGTATCATGGAGGGATGGAGCATGACCCTGGAAGGGAAAAAGCTCGCCGTCGGCGCCAAAGTCGCAAAAAAAGCGCTTGATGCAGGACGCGCGGAAATGCTTTATCTGGCGTGTGATGCGTCGGAATCCGTCGTTGGGCCGCTTCGTTCGTCCGCCCTGGAAAAGGGCGTACCGGTCGTGGAGGACAGCACCATGCGCGAGCTCGGGCGTGCCGCAGGCATCGCCATCGGAGCCGGCGCGGTGACCGTGCTCAAGGATTAAGGTTGTTATCCCGTAAGGGAAGCAATAAATGAAACCTTGGGAAAGGAGGAAAACAATGCCCACTTTTAATCAGCTTGTGAGAAAAGGCAGAGAGGCCGTTGTCTACAAGTCCACGACTCCTGCGCTGCAGGTTGGACTCAATACCCTCAGCAAACAGCAGACCGATCTCAGCTCTCCTCAAAAGCGCGGTGTGTGCACAGTCGTTAAGACCGACACGCCGAAGAAGCCGAACTCGGCTATGAGAAAGATCGCCCGTGTCCGTTTGACCAACGGCATGGAGGTCACCAGCTACATCCCCGGTGAAGGTCACAACCTTCAGGAGCACTCGGTGGTTATGATTCGCGGCGGACGTGTCAAAGACATGCCTGGTGTTCGTTATCATATCATTCGCGGTAAGCTGGATACCCAGGGTGTCGCCAACCGTAAGCAGGCCAGAAGCAAATACGGTGCGAAGAGACCCAAGGCCGGTAAGAAATAAGCCGGGCTGCCATTTTCCTGCCCGTTGAATCTATATAGATAACGGGCACAGACGAACCGCATGAAAGATGCGGGACGAGTACCTTATATTATTCCTGAAAAGGAGGGAAGTTTTAGTGCCCAGAAGAGGTAATGTACCGAAAAGAGAGGTTTTAGCCGATCCGATCTATCATTCCGTTCAGGTCTCTAAGCTCATCAACGGCATCATGTATGATGGTAAGAAGGGCGTTGCTCAGAAGATCGTCTACGATGCTTTTGATATCGTCGCTGAGAAGAGCGGAAAAGATGCTCTGGAGGTTTATCTCCAGGCGATGGACAACATCATGCCTGCCCTGGAAGTCAAGGCAAGACGTGTTGGCGGCTCCACCTACCAGGTACCGCTTGAAGTGCGTCCCGAAAGACGCCAGACCCTCGGCATCCGCTGGCTGGTTAGCTACGCGAGAAGCAGAAGCGAGCGCAATATGTGCGAAAGACTCGCCGGTGAAATTCTCGATGCTTCCAACAACACCGGTAACGCCGTGAAGAAGCGCGAAGATACCCACAAGATGGCCGAAGCCAACAAGGCTTTTGCGCATTTCCGTTGGTAATCCTCGTCAATATCCGCGCAGGCTGCATCGGCGGCTGTTTCTGCGCTTAGAAAATATCTGCCGCCGGGACATGGAGCTCAGACAATGCCTAGGCAGTTTCCTTTGGAATTAACAAGAAATATCGGGATCATGGCTCACATCGACGCCGGTAAGACGACGACGACCGAGAGAATCCTCTATTATACGGGTGTCAATTACAAGCTCGGTGAAGTTTATGAAGGCACCGCTACCATGGACTGGAGGGAACAGGAGCAGGAGCGCGGTATCACTATCACCTCCGCTGCGACCACCTGCCACTGGAAGGGCAACCGCATCAACATCATCGACACCCCGGGTCACGTTGACTTCACGGTCGAGGTTGAAAGAAGCCTCCGAGTGCTTGACGGTTCCGTGACGGTATTCTGCGCCAAAGGTGGTGTTGAGCCTCAGTCTGAAACCGTATGGCATCAGGCGGACAAGTATCATGTTCCGCGCATGGCCTACGTCAACAAGATGGACATCATGGGCGCGGATTTCTACCGCGTCGTGAAAATGATGAAAGAGCGCCTCAAGTGCAATGCGGTGCCGCTTCAGCTCCCCATCGGTGCTGAGGATGACTTCATCGGTCAGATCGATCTTGTTGAAATGAAAGCGTATATCTACCACGATGATCTCGGTAAGGACATCACGGTCGAAGATATCCCCGCGGATATGCAGGACCTCGCTGATGAATACCGCACCAACCTTCTCGAAAGCATTTCCGAGTTCGACGACGAGCTCATGGAAAACTATCTCGAAGGCGAAGAGATCACCGAAGAGATGATCAAGAGAGCCATCCGCAAGGGGACCGTCACCGTTGGTATGATCCCGGTGTTCTGCGGCTCGTCGCATCGCAACAGAGGCGTTCAGAAACTCCTCGACGCGGTCGTCGACTATATGCCGTCCCCCCTCGATAAGCCCGCAATCAAAGGCACCGATCCCCGCACGGGTGAGGAGTCTTCGCGCGAGCCCTCGGACGAAGCGCCGTTCTCGGCCCTCGCTTTCAAGATCATGGCCGACCCCTTCGTCGGCCGACTCTGCTTCTTCCGCGTCTATTCCGGTACCCTCACCAAGGGTTCCAGCGCGCTCAACTCAACAAAGCAGCAGCGCGAAAGACTCGGACGAATCCTTCTGATGCACGCCAATGACCGCGTAGACATCGAGACCGTCTATTCCGGCGATATCGCGGCGACGATCGGCCTTAAGAACACCACGACGGGCGATACCCTTTGTGATGAAGAAAATCCGATCATCCTCGAATCCATGGAATTCCCGGAACCGGTTATCCGCGTGGCAATCGAACCCAAGACCAAGGCAGGCCAAGACAAGATGGCGATCGCCCTCGCGAAGCTCGCTGAGGAAGACCCCACCTTCCGCACCTACACCGATCAGGAGACCGGCCAGACCATCATCGCCGGTATGGGTGAATTGCATCTGGAGATCATTGTCGATCGTATGCTCCGCGAGTTCAAAGTGGAGGCTAACGTCGGCAAACCTCAGGTCGCTTATAAAGAGACCATCACCAAGACGGTCGACCAGGAGACCAAGTACGCTCGTCAGTCGGGTGGTAAGGGTCAGTACGGTCACGTCAAGATCATCCTTGAACCGAATGAATCGGGCAAGGGCTTTGAGTTCATCAACAAGGTCGTCGGCGGCGCGATCCCGAAGGAATACATTCCTGCGGTCGAAGCCGGTATCCGCGGCGCCATGCAGTCCGGTGTGCTTGCCGGCTACAATGTTGTTGACTGCAAGGTCACCCTTTACGACGGTTCCTTCCACGAAGTTGACTCCTCTGAAATGGCCTTTAAGATCGCCGGCTCCATGGCTTTCAAGGAAGCTATGAGAAAAGCCGCTCCGATCCTTCTTGAGCCTGTCATGGCTGTCACCGTGGTCGTAGCAGATGAATATCTGGGCGCTGTCATGGGCGATATCTCCTCGAGAAGAGGTCAGATCCAGTCCCAGGAGAGCATGATGGGAACCCAGACCGTCACTGCACAGGTCCCGCTTTCCGAAATGTTCGGTTACGCGACCTCCCTCAGAAGCGCCACCCAGGGCCGCGGCCAGTACACCATGCAGCCGAGCTGCTACGTGGAAGTGCCGAAGAGCAAACTGGAAGGCCTCGTCAGCGGAAATGATCGCTGAATTCTAAAAATTATGCTTGCATTTGCAGGCAAAATATTATACAATAGTGTTTGTAAATACGAATTAGGAGGATATTTCAATGGCAAAGGCAAAATTCGAACGTACCAAGCCGCACGTAAATATCGGCACCATTGGTCACGTCGACCACGGCAAGACCACCCTTACTGCTGCTATCACCAAGTACCTCTCCCTTGTTGACCCGACCTGGGCGAACTTCACCGCTTACGACCAGATCGATAAGGCTCCGGAAGAGAAGGCTCGTGGTATCACGATCAACACTGCCCACGTCGAATATCAGACTTGGACCCGTCACTATGCTCACGTTGACTGCCCGGGCCACGCCGACTATATCAAGAACATGA
>JAKSPX010000089.1 GCA_024404415.1 Clostridia bacterium
CCCCCCGTCGGATGCCCGCGGCGCCGATTGTACCGCACGTCGCCCACCACATCGTGTGCGATGCCGGCCATCGGCACGGCCTTGCCGGAGACGTCGCGGCGTTCAAAGGCGTAATTTCCGTAGCCTTCGGGGATATCAAAGGTGTATTCTCTCACGCCGGAGACAGTTTCCGCCGTCGGGTTGAAGACACAGACCGCCTTGCCTTCCTTGCCGGAGGCCATGATGTGGCGGAGGCACTCCTCCATTTCCTGTGTGGCGAGCGACAGGCAGGCGCCGTAGCGCGCCATGACCTGCTCAAAGACCTCGTCCACCGAGCAGCAGTCGAGGCTGTCGTGGGCGTGATTTTCCAGAACGTATTTCCACGCGCGGTCGACCGCCCACGCGGGATATTTCTTGCCGCAGAGCCACGCCGCCGCGGCAAAGGGCTCCAGTTTGCGGGTCAGAAGATCCTCGGTTTCGTAATGGCGGAGCTTCTGGCGCGGATGGAGGGAGTTGGCGGATTCCAAAACCGATTCCTTGGTGGTCATCAGCTCGCCTTTGACGAGGTCGGGCGTGATGCCCTTTTCTTTATAATCCGCAAGCACCGCTTCCATGTATTCCTCGGGGGTGCTCTGTCTGACTTCGATCTCGGGGAAAAGTTCCTCGATCTTCTTCATGACCTCGAAAAGCTCCTCTTCCGCCCAGGAGTGGTCGATACCGTTGAGCCAGAGCATGTGCTTGCTTTCCGAGACGGCCATTCTGAGGGTGCGGATACGGTTGACGTGGTTCTTAAGGCCTTCTCTTTTATATTCCATGCCGTCGATGGTCTCGGTATAGTCCTCGGTCTCCAGAGGCATGGCGGTCGCTTCGCCGTAGCCCGCGTTGGTGTGCATCATGTTGGCAATGGTGCCGTCCGGGGACTGCCAGGCAAAATAGCTCTTGGAGTGGTTCGGAACGCCGCGCCACGCGATGACGCCCTTGATATCAAAGCCCGCGAGGATCTGCGGAAGCTGGGAGGTATGGCCGAATTCGTCGACCTCATAGGAAAAACGCATGGCGTTCCCCAGTTCCTCCGAAGCGCGGATGCCATACTGCAGGTTGCGGATCAGGCCCTCGCCCCCGACGAGGCCTTCCAGCGGCTGGGTATACCACGGGCCGGAGAGCAGGCGCTTTTCACCGACCAGCTTCATGACTCTTTCCTTCATCTCCGGCTTGGCTTCGATGTAGTCGCCGATCATGGCGTACTGGCCGTCCAGAATGAAGCGGTAATCGGGCTGAGCCTCCATGATCTCCACCAGGCGGTCGCAAAGCTCGACAAGGCGGACGAGGTATTTTTCATGGCACTGGTACCATTCTCTGCCCCAGTGGGTATTGGATATGCCGTGATAGCTCTCTTTCTTTTCCATTCATTTTCACCTCCGTTTTATTTTGACGGTATTATACATCATTCTTCCGCGTGAGACAACACTTTTTCCTCTTCTCTTTTCCCGTTTTTTATGGTAGAATATCTTCACAGACACTCATGAAAGAAGGGATTCCCCTTGAAACTCCTCATCGCCTCCGATATCCACGGCTCGGCGCATTTTGCGCGTCTGCTTGCCAAGCGCTACGAAGCCGAAGGCGCTTCCCGCCTCCTGCTTCTCGGCGACCTTCTCTACCACGGCCCGAGAAACGCCCTGCCGGAAGAATATTATCCCGCCGGCGTGGCCGCTATTCTCAATGAACTCAAGGACGATATCCTCGCCGTGAAGGGAAACTGCGACAGCTCGGTCGATCAGGCCGTCCTCTCCTTCCCCATTGAAGCGCCTTACGCCGTGGTGTTTGACGGCGAGGCCACACTTTACCTCTCCCACGGCGACGTTTTCACGCCGGATTCCCCCCTCCCGCACAAAAAGGGCGACGTGCTCCTCACCGGCCACACCCACGTTCCGCACGTCATCCGCAAGGATATGCTCTTCTTGAATCCCGGCTCGGTCTCCATCCCGAAGGGCGATTCCGACCACAGCTACCTCGTCTACGAATCCGGCCTTTTCACCTTCAAAAAAATCGACGGCACCACCTATAACCAGGTGCCGCTCTGTGAATAATTGTGATAGGAGATTTTTCTATGCGTATCGACCTCATTCCCTCCGGCGGCAAGTATTACCGTGCCAATCTGCACTGCCACACCACCGTTTCCGATGGCCAGTTCACGCCCGCGGAGATCAAGGCCATGTATAAGGAAAAGGGCTATTCCGTCATCGCCTACACCGACCACCGGAAAATGCTTGATCATTCCGACTTCAACGACGAGGATTTCCTCGCCCTGACCAGCTTCGAAATGGATTTCACCGAGGATGACGCGCGCGACTTCCGCTACAAGAAGTGCTGCCACATCAACCTCATCTCCCCCGAAGCGCACAAAGAGCTGACCGAGCCCGCCCGCATCCCCTACGAGCCCTCCGCGATCAACGCCTACATCCGCTCCTTCAAGGCGAAGGGCTTCCTCGTCCACTACAATCACCCCGAGTGGTCGATGGAGGATCAGAACGACTACGACGCCTACGAGGGCTTCGACGGCATGGAGATCTACAACAATACCTGCTACGTCATGGGCTTCCACGAGGAAAACGCCATTGTCTACGAGCGTATGCTCAAAAAGCACGGCAACCTCCACTGCCTGGCCACCGACGACAACCACGCCCTCATCCATTGCTTCGGCGGCTACACCATGATCAAGGCCCCCGAGCTTTCCTACGACGCGATCTTCAATGCCCTCAGGGAAGGCCACTTCTACGCCTCCTGGGGCGCCGCCATCGACGAGGTCTACGTTGAGGACGGCGAGCTGCATGTCACCACCCCCGGCGCGCGAGAGATCGCCTTCACCACCGGCGTCCGCTCCACTGCCCGCTTCAAGGCCGAAGGCAGCGAACCCCTGACCCACGCCTCCTTCCCGATCAATCAGAACGATATCTTCATCAAGGCCGAAGTCATCGACTTCGACGGCAGACGTGCCTACACCAACGCGTATTTTGTGAAATAAAGGCTTTTATGGATATCTCTTTCAAAACCGAAAGCGGCAAATTCAATTATCGGGTATGCGCCATGATGCTCCATGACGGCAGGATCCTCGCCATGCACGATGAACGCTCCCCCTATTACTATCTGCCGGGCGGCAGAGTGGCTATGGGTGAAACAGCGGAGCAAGCCGTCATCCGTGAGGTCGAAGAAGAGCTGGAGATCGCCCCGAAGATCGTGCGTCCTCTATGGCTCAATCAGGCGTTTTTCACCGAGGATGTGGATCATCTCCGCTATCATGAGCTCTGCATCTATTTTCTCATGGATATTTCGGAAACCGATCTCCTTTCAAAGGGTGAAAAATTCGTTCTCACGGAAAGGCAGCATATCCACACCTTTGAATGGCTGGCGTTTGAGAGATTGAAGGACGAATACTTCTACCCTCAGTTCTTGAAAAAAGAGATATTCTGTCTCCCCGACACCTTTACCATACGCACGGAACATGAATAAGCAGTAAAAGAGCAAGCCCTCTCAGTCTCGTTCCGCGAGCCAGCTCCCCCAAGGGGGGAGCCTTCCGGGAAAGTTCATTTCGGGAAGGCTCTCCCTCCGGGAGAGCTGGCACGACGAAGTCGTGACTGAGAGGGCTTCTAATTATTTATGAGTTGGTCTTTCAGAGAATGACCTCGTGGCCGGTCTTGGCGGATTCGTAAGCGCCCATGAGGATCTTCATGAGTTCCACGCCGTCCTCGGCAGGCGAGCGGCATTCGATGCCGTCGGTCATGCAGGCGACGTAGTGGTCGATCTCTCTCTGGAAGAGGGCGAGGAAATCAAGCGACGGGTCGGCCTTCAGGGTGGTGTCGGTCATGTAACCGGAGGCGGTGGAGAAGAGGCGGACGTCATTGGTGACTTCCGCGCCACCCTTGGTGCCGTAAAGCAGGATGGCGTTGCGGTCCTCGGGCAGGTTGAGGTTGTAGCTGGTCTCGACGTTCATCGCCGCGCCGTTATCAAAGCGGACAAGTGCGGTGGCGGCGTCCTCGACGTCGTTGATCTCCTTTTCGGTGCGGCCGTAGGAGACGTAGCCCGCGCCGGTCTTGACGTTGGAGCGGTCGACCTTTTTGAAGGTCGCGGCATAGACGGAAACCGGCTTGGGATTGCCCATGCAGTAGCGCGCGAAGTCGATGAGGTGCACGCCGAGGTCGATCAGCGGGCCGCCGCCGGAGCGGGCACTGTCGCAGAACCAGCCGCCGGGGTTGCCGTTGCGGCGGAGATAGTCGACCTTGGAATAGTAGATCTCGCCGAAATAATCGTCCTTGATGAAATCCTGAAGGATATTCATGTCGTTGCCGTAGCGGCGGACAAAACCGATCATGAGGAGCTTGCCGCTTTCCTCGGCGGCCTTCTTCATGGCCTCGGCTTCCGCGACCGTCATGGCCATCGGCTTTTCGCAGAGGACGTTCTTGCCCGCCTTGAGCGCCGCGATGGTGCAGGAGGCGTGCGCCACGTTCCAGGTGCAGACGCTGACGGCGTCCAGCTCGGGAAGGGCCGCCATCATGTCGTTGACGTCGGTATAGAGGCGGGTGACGCCGTGCAGTTCGCCCTGCTGCTTTAATCTCTCTTCATTGATGTCGCAGAAAGCATAAAGCTCCACGTTGGGATTTTTCTTGTAGCCCGCGATGTGGCACTGAGCGATGCCGCCCACGCCGATGACGCCTACTTTTAACTTTGCCATAATTTGAATCTCCTTTATTTCAATTCTTTGAGTGCGTCCTCTACCTGGAAGACGACGCTCATAATGCCGTTTTCAATGTATTTTCTGCCGCGCTCGGCGGTGGAATTTCTGGGATCGCCCACAACGGTGCCTTCCTTATTGGCCTTGCCGATGTAGGTCGCGCCGTCGGTGATGCCCCAGTCGGTGTTCTTAAGCGGGATCTCCTTGGGCGGAAGCTTGGAAAGATCGACGCTGTTTGTGAGATACATCATGATGGAGGTCTCGAGCACCGTGGCGTGGCCCATGTTGAGCGCGTCCTTGCGGTTGAGCGGCCCGAGGAACTGCGGCACGATGACCTTCGTCTGTTTGCTCTCCCCGTTGAACTGGCGCATCAGGCGGTCAAGCGAACCGTTCTGCCCGTCCGCGCCGTGGCCGTTGACCAGAACGATGAGCTTGAATCCCTGCTTTTCGAGCATACGGATGTATTCGCCGACCGTTGCCGCGAAGATCTCCTCACGGGCGTAAAGGGACGGGATACTGTTCTTCGGGAAATCCTGCCCGATGATGTATTCGTCGCCCTCAAAGCCGATGTTTTTGAGGATATCCGGCGTGCGGGCGCGCTCGGTGCCGAAAAACAAGGTCGGGAGCAGAACGCCGACGCCTAATTTCTTCACCGCGCCTTCCGCAACGGCCGCCGCCTGCAATGCGTCGGTACCGAAGGGCATCGCCGGGCCGTGCCACTCGAGCGGGCCGATGGGCAGGAAAGCCACCGGGCACTTATCTCTCGCGGCGACGATCTCGTCGGGACGCATGAGTTCGTATTTATACTGTCTGCCCTGACCGAGATACATGATGTTCACGCGGCCAAAAGAGGCAAACGGTGCTTCAAAAATATGGACCTTTTTGAATTGCGGCTTGATCTTATCCCTGATGATGCCTTCGCCGCAGGCGACAAGGTCTTCGAGAAGGTCGATTTCCAGCTCCTCATGGCCGCCGCACATAATATCGAAAGCGCCCTCATCTCTCAGCTTCTGCGCTTTTCTCACGCCGCGGAGCCATTTTGCGATGACGGCCTTGCGGTCGTCGCCCGGCATCATGACCAGTTCGAGGTGCTGATGGTTGTCTCCCGAGAAAAGCACCTTGTCCTCGCGGTCGAGAATATCAATGCATCCGGCAGTGTGGCCGGGGCAGGAGAAGACCTCCAGCTTTTTGTCGCCGAGATCAAAAACGTACCCGTCCCCAATGGGCAGGAATTCCGGCTTGCCGTCCTCGGTCATATCCGCCGGGTCAAAAAGCGAAGCCGTTTCCGGGTAGGTCGCGTGGATACGTGAGGCGTAATTGAGGCGTGAATCCAGGTTGGCGCCCGCCGCCATCTTCACGTCGTTTCTGTGGACATAGACATTCGGGAACTGATGGGTGCCGCCCGCGTGGTCGCCATGGCCGTGGGTCAGAACGACGTCGTAGGGCGTGGAGAGAAGCTCCTCCACCAGACCTTTGAAATCGCCGACGCCGGTGCCGGTGTCGATGACAAGGCCGCGCTCACTGCCCTTCACGACGTACATGGTGCCGAGGTTGAATTCCTCCACGCGCCATACGCCGGGCTTGATCTCTTTCACGGGGTAATTCACTTTTTTTCATGGCTGACCTTCCTTATATATGATATTTTACGATCTTTCGTCGGGCTCGAGCGCCGCGTAGACGGCCGCCGACGCCGCCTCCAGCATATTCACGTCGGGCTCCGCGGTGGTGAATTTCTGCGCCCACGCGCCGAGTTTGCCGAAAGCGCCGTCGCCGTTCTTCATCAGCGCCTCATAAGCCGCCGCAAGCGAGGCAAGAAGCAGGGTTTCGTTCGCCGCGGGCTGCCATTTTTCCGGAAGGAAGGGCGTGACGAGGGTTGCGGAGGCGAGGTACAGCGCTTCCGCCATCACCGAAAGCGAGGTGCCGCAGCGCGGATGGATGCGCGATTCGTGGTAGGCATTCTCCGGGATGGGCGGAATGCCC
>JAKSPX010000009.1 GCA_024404415.1 Clostridia bacterium
ACGGATGGTCTCGATGGATTTCATGCGGCGGGTAAAATCGGTGGAGGGATTCAGGCGGTCAAAGCTATCCGGGTGGGACATCTCAAATTTCAGGGTGTAGGTGTCGGCCCCCGCGTCACGGAGCGCTTCATACTGGCTTTTCTCGAATTCGCCGCAGGCGAGGCTGATCTTCATGCCGCGCTCGTGAAGAGCCGAGACGATCTTCACGATGTCCTCAAACCGATAGCCGCGGTCCTCGCCGGAAATGAGGAAGATGCGGCCGTAGCCGAGGTCGGCGGCCTCCCGACCGAGCGCGATGACGTCCTCCGGCGGAAGGCGGAAACGGGGGAGAGTGTTGTTCGGCGCACGCATCCCGCAGTAGAGACAGCGGTTTTTGCAGATGTTGGAGTAGCCGATCATCGCCGTCACGCCGAGGGTGCGCCCAAAGACCTCCTCGTTGATTTTGGATGCGGCAGGGCGGACGTCGCGCTCGAATATATCGTCCGGCATTTGGAGGATCTCAAGGATCTCTTCTTTTGAGTCAGGTCGCATTTCTTCCTTTTCCTTTCATGATGAGCAGGTTTCCGCCGAGATAGTCTTCCTCGGCGGGATCGTGGGTGACGCAGATGACGGTCTTTCCGCGAGTGTACTTCAATACGTAATCCATGACGGTCTTTTTTAGTTCCTGATCCAGCCCCTTGAAGGGCTCGTCGAGCAGCAGAAGGTCTGCGTCAAAGAGCACGGCGCGTGAGATGGCGACGCGGCGCTTCATGCCGCCGCTGAAATCGCGCACCGGCTTTTTCATGACCTCCCGGAGCGAAAGCTCGTCCAGATGCCGCTCGATCTCCTCGCGGGCGACACTCTTACCGGTCACGAGGCGGATGTTGGAAAGGGCGGAAAAGTCCTCCGCGAGGCGATCCTCCTGAAAAACGAAGGAGAGCTTTTGAGGGACGCCCGTGATCTCGCCGGAATCCGGCGTGTAGATGCCGGAAATGAGGCGCAAAAGCGTCGTCTTGCCGCAGCCGGAGGCGCCGCGGATCACCGTGATCTCCCCTTCCGGGAAGACGTGGGAAAAATCCTTCAAAACCGTGTGGTCACCGACGGCTTTTTCGACGTGGGAAAGAATGATATCACTCATAATTTTTCCACTCCTTTCCCGACGGCTTTCAGCAATAAGAGGAATAGCTTCTCGGAAAGGACGCTGAGAAGAATGATGATCAGCGTCCAGCAGAGAAGATCGGCATTCTGGAAATAGATCTTGGCCTGATAGAGCCGCTCGCCGATGGAACCGTCCACCAATCCGATGATCTCGGCGGCGACGCCCGCCTTCCACGCCATGCCGACCGAGACGGCCGCGGCGGAGAGGAGGTAGGGCTTGACCGACGGCAGATAAATGTATAAAAGCGTGCGGCCCCACGGGACGTGGTAGAGGGCGGCGAGCTCCTTCATCTTCGGGTCGGTGTTTTTGATGCCCGCGAGGACGTTGGAGTAGATCACCGGGAAGGCGATGAGGAAGGAGATCAGGACGGTGAGCAGGTCAAAATCCATCCACAAAAGGCAGAGGATGATGAAGGACGCAATGGGGACCGTCTTGACGGTGACGACGTAGGGCCAGAGCAGCCATTCAAGGATGGGAAGCCGCCCGGCGGCAATGCCTAAGATCACCGCGGCGAGGAAGGCCGCGAGATACCCCGCCGTGATGCGCAAAAGCGAGAAGAGCACGGTGGAAAAAAAGCCGGGCTCGCGCCAGATGGAGAAAAGCCTCGCGAGTACATTGACAGGCGAGGCCAAAAGCATATCCATGTTCACCCGCATGGCGACAAATTGCCACACGAGGAGGGCAAGGAGGATAGAGAGAAGTTTATAGAGGGTGATCCTTTTATTTTTCGTCATAGATCCAATAGAAGTCATCAGCGGGCAGCTCGCCGCCTACCGACGCGGGATTCTGGTCGTAGAGGACCTGAAGGTAACCCGAGAGGCTTTCCTTCATCTCATTGCCGATGATGGAGACCATGTTGCAGTAGGGGATGGCCTTTTCGGCGATGGGAGCCTTGACGATGTCGTATTTTTCGACCAGAAGCGCGCCCTCCGCGGGGTTGCCGTTGATATAGTCGGTGGAGACTTTGTATTCTTCGAGGAAGGTCTTGAGGGCTTCGGGGTGCTTGGAGGCGAAATCGGAGCGGACGATGAGGGCAGCGGTGATGAACTGACTGCCGTTATCCAGCGCGTCCCACACCTCGGTGAGATCCAGCGCGATATGAAGGTCGGGAAGCTGGGTGGAGGCCACGGCGACGAAGGGCTGGGGCAGCATGGCCACGGAGTGATCCATGGTGGACATCTGGGCGACCACCTCGGTCGGCTCGTTTTTCCACTCGACCTTCACGTCCTTTTCGGGGTCGAGGCCGTTTTCCTTGAGCAGATAGTTGAGGGCGTATTCCGGCGTGGAGCCCTTGCCGGTGGCGAAGATGGTCTGCCCTTTCAGGTCGGCCATGCTCTTGATCTCCTCGCCGCCGTTTTCAACGACGTAGATGACGCCGAGGGTGTTGATGGCGGCGGTCTTCACCGCGCCGTTTGAATTCTTATAGAGGACGGCGCCGAGGTTGGCGGGTACCGCGAGGATATCGAGCTCGCCTTTTAAGAGCTTCGGCGTGAGCTCGTCGGCGGCGGCTGCCATGGTGAAATCATAATCGTTTTCGGTGAGGCCGTTTTCCGCGTCGTCAAGCAGTTTCACCATGCCCATGGAGGTCGGGCCCTTCAATCCGCCGAGGCGGACTGTGACGTCTTCTTCCGGGGCCTGGGTCTCCCCGCAGGAGGCGAAAAGCGAGAGGAGCATCAATAAAGCGAAAAGGTATGCAAGTGAACGTTTCATGGGGGTCCTTCTTTCTTTCTCGGATGAGGATAGTATACCGGAAAAAGAAAAGAATAGACGTTGCAAATGCAACGGAAATTCAACGCTCGCCGCTTTTCAGGAGCTTGAAGGCGTTTTTCTGGTAGTCGATGACGCCCTCCTTTTTGAGCTTTGAGAGCGCGCGGGAGAGGGAGGCACGGTCACAGCCGATGTAGGTCGCCATGTCCTCCCGGTCGAAGGCGACGCGGAAGGTGCTGCTCCCGGTGCGCGGGGCCAGCTCGCTGGGATAGACCATGGGGTTGTCACGGGTGGAGATGCGCGAGAGGATCTGGATGCGGTTGTTCATCGTGAGGGTGCGGGAGGCGAGTAATGAAGTGAAGCGTTTTTGAAGAGCGGGGAGCATAGGATCGTCCTCGCGCTCGTATAGATCGGCGACCGAGAGCCACAGGACCTCCGCGTCCTCGGTGGCGGCGATATAGACCGGGGAATCCTCCACGCGGAGAAAGGAGAGCGATTCGCCGAAGGTGACGCCGGGCGATACCTCGGCCATGATGATGCGGTTGCCGTCAAAATCGTCGGCGCACACCTCAAGCAGGCCGGAGAGCACCAGACCGCAGGACGTGACCGGTGTGCCCTGATGGTGGAGGAATTCGCCCTTTTTGTAATCGGCGATCCTTCCGCGCAGAAGCGTCACAGCCTTTTCGACCTCTGCCTCTGTCATGCCGGAAAAGAGCGGGTTCCGGGTGACGACCTGATGATAACGTGCGAGCCTTTCCATACGCGACCTCATTTCCCGTGAAGACTGTTGGGTTTATTATATCCTCCGCCGACGGTCTTTTCAAGCGCGAAGAAGAAAATTGAGGATTCGGAGTTGTCAAAGTTGGCGAAATTTGTTACAATGAAGAAAAAAAAGAGTCGGAGATGTCCGGCTCGGAATGCGAGAAAATTATGGCCAAAAAAATGAGCAAGGAGCAGCAGGCGCTGCTACTGGACGAATCACGCAGTCCGTCCCGTAACATCCTGTGGCTGGCGTGGCCGATCTTCCTTGAAAACGTGCTTTCCACGCTGGTCTCCTACGCAGACACGGCGATGGTGGGCTCCATGGGCGCCTACGCCACGGCGTCGGTCTCCATCAGCAACTCGGTGGTCTTCCTCTTCAACGGCGTCGTCATGGCGCTGGGCATCGGCGTGACCGCCCTGATCTCCCAGAGCGTCGGCGCGGGGGATCGGGAGCTGACCAAAAAGCTCACGCGTCAGGCGCTTCTGATCTTACTCTACATAGGACTTCCCATCGCGGTGATCCTCGGCGTACTTTATAGAGCCATTCCGCTCTGGATGGGTGCGGAGGCCGACATCATCGACTATGCCGCCTCGTATAACCTCATCGTCTCCTTCGGCCGCTTCTTCAGCATCGCCTCCATGCTGGTGTTCTCCGCCATGCGCGGCTGCGGCGACACGACGACGCCCTTGCGCATCAACCTCGGCGTCAACATCGCCAACGTCATCGGCAACTTCTTCCTTATTTATCCGACCCGCACAAAAGTGATCCTCGGCCTTGCCGTGAAGATCCCCGGCGCGGGCTGGGGCGTGAACGGCGCGGCAGCGGCGACGGCTGTCTCCATGACGCTCGGCGGCGTCGCGGCGGTGATGCTTCTTTTCATCAAGAAGGATTCGCCCATGCACATCTCCATCCACGACGATTTCCACATCGACATGGCCGTCATGAAAAAGATCTTCAAGATCAGCTTCCCAGCCATGCTGGAACGCATCTGCATGTCCGGCTCGGGCGTGGTGATCAGCCGCTCCATCGCCGGACTCGGCACGGTCGCCATTGCGGCCAACACGGTGTACGTCACCACCGAATCCATCTCCTTCATGCCCGGCTTTGCCTTTGCCTCAGCCTGCACGACGCTGGTCGGTCAGGCAGTCGGCGCGGGCAAAAAGGAGCTTGCCGAGCGGTATATGCGCACCTGCGTCATCCTTTCCATCGCGGTGATGTTCGTCGTCGGTGCGGCGCTCTTCTTCTTCGGGCGGTACGTTTTAGTGCTCTTCTCGCAGGATCAGGAGGTTCTGGCGCTGGCCAACCGCTGCCTGCGCATTGCGGCGCTCCTGCAGCCCGGTCAGACGGGCGCGACCGTCTACGCGGGCGGCCTGCGCGGCGCGGGCGATACGCTCTGGGCTATGATCATCACCACCGCCAGCCAGTGGGTGTTCCGCGCCATCCTCGGCGGCATCATCTGCGTGCGTATCCTCGGCTACGGTCTGCCCGCCGCCGTGACCTGCATGCTCATTGAAAGCTACATCCGCTTTGTCCTCTTCTACATCCGTGTCCACAAGGGCAACTGGAAAGAGGGCATCATCGAGAAGAACAAGACCGCGAAAGAGGCCTGAAAGGAAACAAAATGACGGAAACAATGCTGGATTTCATCAAAAGCAGGCGCTCGACGAGGAAATTCCGCCCCTGCCCCGTGGAGGAGGAAAAGCTCTCCGCGGTCATCGAGGCGGGACGCTATGCCCCGAGCGGCGGCAATAACCAGTCGACCCACCTTTTGGTCATCACCGACCGGGCGGTCATGGACGCGCTTGCCTGCCTTGCGGAAAAGCTCTTTTCCCAAATGGAGGTCATGCCCGACACCTATAGGTCGCTTGCCTCCTCCATCCGTGCCTCGAAAAAGGGTGGTTACGTCTTCCATTACCACGCTCCGGTGCTCATTCTGACGGCAAACAAGGCTTCTTACAGCAATAACATCGCCGACTGTGCCTGCGTCCTCGAAAACATGATGCTGATGGCCAACGCGCTGGACCTCGGAAGCTGCTGGATCAACCAGATCAAGTGGCTGAGAGAAGCGCCTGAAGTGCTGGAATTCCTCAGAGGCATCGGCCTTGAGGAGGACGAGCGGGTCTTCGGCGGCATGGTGCTCGGCTATGCCGACACGGAAAACGGTCTCCCGGAAAGAAAGCCGCTTCTGCACACCGGCAACCCCGTGACGCGGGTCTGAAAACGCGGCATGGACGAAAAAAGCACGAAAAGAGGGAAGGCTTTTTATCACCTTCCCGGACTCTTTGAATTTTACGAGTTTTACCGCGTCTTTCTGCCTCTTTACTTTGCCCATCGGGAGTATTTTTACGACTGGTGCGAGATCGGTTCGCTCTACGGCGCGCCCGCGGACGCCATCTGGGGCGGAGGCCGCGTCGGAAGCGGGGAAGCCGACCCGGAGGAGGTCCTCACTTTCATCAATTCCTTCGGGATCTCCGCGCGCCTGACCTTTTCCAATTCCCTCCTCAGGGAGGAACACCTCGGGGATAGATTCTGTAACCGCCTCGCGACCCTTTTTGAAAAGGGAAAGGGGGCGGAAAACGGCGTCATCGTCCACTCGGAGCTGCTCACGGAATACCTCATGCGGCATTACCCCGGGCTCTATCTCGTCTCGTCGACCACCAAGGTTCTGACCGACTTCCGCGATTTCGAAAAAGAGCTCCGGCGGGAGGAATTCCGCTTCGTCGTGCCGGATTTCCGGCTGAATAAGGCCTTCGAGAAGCTTGAAACGCTTTCGGAAGAGGAAAAAGGCAAGGTGGAATTCCTGTGCAACGAGTGCTGCGATTTCGGGTGCACCGAGAGAAAGGCCTGCTACGAAAACGTCAGCCGCAAGAATCTCGGCGAGGACGTGCCCGACCACATCTGCCGCTCTCCCGGCGGCGGGGAAGGCTACCGCTTTTCGCGTGCGATGGAAAATCCGGGCTTCATCGGCGCAAGCGACATCCGGGACGTCTATCTTCCCATGGGCTTTTCCCATTTCAAGCTCGAGGGGCGCGGCCTCGGAAGCGCTCTGATCCTCGAATTCCTGCTTTATTACATGACCCGGCCGGAATACCGGCTCAAAGTCAGGGAAGAGATCTACCTTGACAGCATGCTGGATCTCTTCTGAAAAAAGGATAACTGCTAATAAAGAATTCTCTTGTCATAAGGATGAAAATGGACGAAAAGAGGGACGATCATGAATAACGACAAGTTTCGCTGGGCTTTTCTGGCGCACCTCGGCTACAATATGTGGGCGGATCCCGTCATGGATAAATGGGGCGTTCCCGGCCTTCCGCAGGAGCTCACCGAGGTCTCGGCGGAGAGATGTCTGCGCTTTGACCGGGCGCTTTTCCGCGAGGAAATGAAAAAACTGGCGGACGCGGGCATGAACACGCTGGTGCTCGACCTCGGTGAGGGCATTCAGTATGAAAGCCACCCGGAGATCGCGTGCGAGGGCGCTTTTTCCAAGGAGGAGATCCGGAAGGAGATCGCCCTTTTGGGTGAATGGGGGATCGAGGTCATCCCGAAGCTCAATTTCTCCGCCTGCCACGACGAATGGATGGGCGAATACGGGCGGATGCTCTCCACCACGCCTTACTACCGTTTCTGCGAGGATATCCTCGCGGAAGTCTGCGAATTATTCGATCATCCGAAGCTTTTCCACCTCGGCATGGACGAGGAGACGCCTGGACATCAGGCGCGTTACAACATGATGATCGTCCGGCAGGGAGAGCTTTGGTGGCACGACTTCAACTTCCTCAGGGATGCGCTCCTCCGCCGCGGCGTTAGACCGTGGATCTGGTCGGACTACGTCTGGAACCACGAGGAGGAATTCCTGAAAAAGATGTCCAAGGACGTCATGCAGACCAACTGGTATTACGATCTCTTCAAGGGCGAGGACAACGTCTATATCCGCACCTACGATGTGCTGGATAAGAACGGCTTTGATCAGATCCCCGCCTCGAGCGTCTGGTCCAACGTCGAAAGCTTCGAGGAGACGGTGGAGACCCTCACGCCCGCGCTTGATCCGGCTCTCCTCAAGGGCTTCATGCAGACCGTGTGGCGCCCGATGACCGAAAAATTCCGCGACCGGCAGGAGCTCGGCCTTGCGACCTTCAAGCGCGCGAAGGCGTGGTACGACGGCCGGAAAGACTGAAAATATGGCGCTTTCGCGCTGCCTGCCGCATCACCAGACCGCAAGCTTCCTGATCCGCTGTAAACGCAATGCTTAAAAAATAAAAAGGGCTGTCGCAAAATGCACACACCCCTGTCATTCCGAGCCAGCGCCGCAGCGTTGGCTGTGGGTACAAACCAGTTTGCGAACTGGTTTGTTGAAATCCGTTTCACGATCGAAAGAGAACGGATTGCCACAACCAATCTGCGGATTGGTTTCGCAATGACAGACGCATTTTGCGACAGCCCCTTTATTTATGAGCGTAATAGGATATCGTTGAGGGTATATAGGACCTCGTCATGTCCGGCGGTCTTCACGCGGTAGGGAATGCCGGGGTAGAGGTCGAAGAGGTTATCGGAAAGGCGCTCTTCACCGTCAAGGTCGATACAGACCCCCATGACGTAGCGGTCGCTTAAGTAGACCGTTTCCTCGCCTTCTCTGGCGACGGAAATCGAGGCGGGGGAAAGGGCGTATTCGTGGTAGCGGTGGGAAAGGAAGCGGGCGCGGGCGATAAGGCCGCCCTTTTCATCCGTGAGCAGGGCAAAGGGGATGGGAAGCGAGCCGCGCGCTTCTTTTTCGGCGACGGAGTGCGGGAGGAAAGCAAGCTTTGTCACGCGCCTCGCCGGGAGCGGGACGTCATTTTCTGCCTTTCGGATCTCTTTTCCGTCGGAGAGGAAGCAGCCCGCGGTCAACCCGGCGCGGCAGTCCTCGCCGCTATCGTTGATTCCCCAGAGGGTAACGCCGTCCCCTTCTTCACTGAAGACCAGGCGGATGGGGGCAAAGGCGCGTTTGACGTGGTAGAAGGCCGGGTTGCGCCGCCCCTCGTCGTCGAGGATGGTCCAGCTTCGGGAAGCGGGCCAGCAGTCATTGAACATCCAGAAGATGGCGGAGGAGGAAGAGAAGGCACGGCGGCGGAAATTGTCGATGTATTCCGAAAGACCCTCGCCCTGCACGTAGCCGCCCGCGGCGATGTACTGCTCCGCCGAAAACGCGGAGGGCAGAAGCCCCGTCCAGAAGCGCAGATCCTCGTCGGGAGAGGAGCCCTCCTTCATAAAGGCGAGCATATTGTCGTGCGCCATGTAAGCCTGACTTGCGGTGTAGTCCCCCGAAAGGTCGGTGACAAGGGAAAGCGCGCGGCGGTTGACGGGGCCGAGGATGCCGCCTTCGTTGGGGAAGCGGCAGACCATGTCCCGGTATTTGCGGTGATCCTTTTCAAGGAAACCCACGCCCCACGGGTGCTGGTCGCCCACGGTCTCCGCCCAGCAATCCTCATTTCCGTCCGGCGAATAGGGGCTCGCGGGCTGATAGTATTTTTCGGGATCCTCTTCTTTGAGGATGGCGGGGTATTCCTCCGTAAAGAGGGCGTGACCGAAGGGCGAAAGCTCGTTGTTGCCGCACCACACGATGAGGGAGGGGTGGCGCGAGAGCCGCCTTGCCTGATAACGGGCCTCCTCCAGCATGGAAAGGTGGAGCGTTTCATCCTCCTCGACGGGCGGGTAGGCGCAGGCAGAGATGAATTCCTGCCACAGAAGAAGTCCCTTGCGGTCGCAGAGATTATAAAGCGCGTCGCGCTCGTAGAGGCCACCGCCCCAGACGCGGAGCATATTCATGTTGGCCTCGCGTGCGCGGTCGGTCAGACGGTCGTAATCCTCCACGGTCACGGCACCGGGGAAGAGGGAGAGCGGCACGAGGTTGCTTCCCTTGACGAACACGGGGATCTGATTGACACGTATGGTGAAATACCGCCCGGTTTCGGGGTGCGGGGATTGATCCACATCCACCCGGCGGAAGCCGATTTCCGTTTCCTTGTGCCAGACCATCCGCTCGCCCTGCCATAAGGTCAGGGAAACGGGGTAAAGCGGCTGTTCCCCGTAGCCGACGGGGTACCAGAGGGCGGGGTGATCGAGCGTCAGGGCGGCGGAAAGACCTTCTGATACGATGCTCTTACCGTCGACGGTCATTTCCAGACGACAATCCTCCGGGATCGGCTCGCCCTCCGGGAGGAAGACGCGGGAGGTGACGGAGGCGGAAGCCAGATCCGCGCTCACGCTCTGCCGGACCTGGAAGTGGGAAATGACAAGCGCCGGGTCGCGGAGAAGCGAGACGTTCCCGGAGATGCCGACGTTCAGAAGGCGCGGGCTCCAATCCCATTCGGATTCGTACTGGGGCTTTCGCATCCATAGGCGTTTGGTGAGAAGTAACCCGACGTCCTGCGAGGCGGAATACTTGTCGCGGATGGGGCGGTCACAGACGTTGAAAAGGCCGCTGTCCATGCGCACGACCAGCTCATTTTCGCCTGCATGGAAAAAATCGTTTGCCCGGAAGAGGAGCGGGAGGAACATATTTTCATGCCGCGCCGCCTCTTTGCCGTTGATATAGATGATGGCCGAAAGATCCAGCTCCTCAAAATGCAGGTAGAGCCGGTCACGGAGCCATTCCTCCGGGATGTCGATCGTGCGGCGGTAGTACCAGACGGTTTCCTCCACCCAGCGGGCCTTGAAAATGTTGATGCCGATGCGCGGGTCGTCCAGTAATCCGGCCCGCATCAGATCCAGATGCACCTCACCCGGCACCGCCGCGTCCAGCCATCCGGCCTCGTTATAGGAGCCCGCCAGCGTGCGGGGTGTACCGCGGAATTCGGCAAAAACGTCATGATCGTTCTGATGCTTCAGAACGTAGGGAGCGCCGCCGCGCTGGCCGGTGCTCCAGTGAAGCTTCCAGTTACCGTTCAGACTGATCGCGTTCATGTTGTTCCTCCGTTTCGGAAAATCAGAGAGCCTCGGAGAGCCCTTCGAGGCGGTATAAAAGGACGTGGACGTCGGTCTCGCCGTCGCCCGCGAGTGTGACCGAGGTTATCTTCTTTCCCGGCGAGGGATTTTTCCAGAACAGGCGGTAGAGCGTGACGTCGCTCCCGTCCGCGTCTTTCAGGCTGACCGGGTCGGCAAGATAGGTCGCAATGTAGCCCTCGTGGCGATAATAGGGCGGGGCGAGGGGAGAGGCGTGGCGCTCATTCATGGCGCGGATGCTGCCGCCGTAGGCGATGGGGATGATCTCCTCCGTGCCGTCTTCGTAGGTGATCACGTATTTCCCGACCGGGAGAAGCTCTTCCCACGCGATGCGGGCTGCGGGGCGGTCAGCCGTGTGAGTGAAGACCAATGCGTCAAAGTGCCGGCCGAGCGTGAAGGTGAGCGCGTGATTTTCGGCGTAGGGATCGGCGAGGCCTGCAACGGAATAAGGCGCGGCGGACGGGGCGAGGAGGTCCTCGGAATGGGCGTATTCCTCGGGAATACCGCTGAGATCCTTGCGCAGCTTGTGTAAAAGCGGGCGCAGGCGCTCGTCATAGGAACGGCGCGCGTCGGCGTTGTAGCCCTCGCGCCAGAGCATGCCCGCCGTATAGAGCATGTCGTAAAGCTTGCCCTCGTAGGCGAGGCGATTTTCTTCGGTGTCGACCCACATGGAGACCTGCCCGCCGAGAATACCTTCCTTCGCCGCGCGGGAGGCATAGCGCGGGTAGTGGCTGGAATAGAGATTCCCCATGATGACCCGGAAACCGTGGGAAAGCAGGCGGTCTTCCAGATCCTTGTCAAAATGGAAATACCAGATGAAATCCAAAAGGATGATGTCCTTCGGGATCAGGTCGATGGCCGGGGGCGTTTTGTAGGTGGTGACGTCATGGAGCATATCGCCCCAGATCATCATTTTGAGGCCCTTTTTGGCGAGATAATCGTGGATGCGCTTCACATCGGAGGCAAAGAGCTCCGCGGGGTCACGGTCACGGCATTTTTCGCATACGCCGATCTCGTAGACCTCGTCGTGGCCCATGTGGACATAGCGCTTGGGCTTGAAGACGTCGATGACTTCATCGGCGATGTCGAATAGAATTTCATAGCTGCGTTCGTCGGCGGCGCAATAGCAGTGGGCGTGCTTTTTCTCCGGGCGGATGTCGGCTGTGGAGAATTCCTCGGCCTTGTCCTGCCCGGCTTTTTCTTCGGGGGCCACCTCGCCGATCTCCGGGTGCGCCATGGTGATATACTGAACGTGGGAAAGCGACTGGATCTCCGGGATGACCTCAAGACCGAAGCTCTCGGCGTAGGTCACGATGTCCCGCACCTCGTCCTTTTCAAGCGACCGCCCGCCACAAACCATGGCCGCGTGCGCCGCCTGCGCGCCGCGCCCGGCCTCGAAATCATCCTCCACCTGATTCCAGACGGCGTTGATCTCGGGGTGAGAGTCGTATGTCATGCCGCGCGCGACCTCGATGAAGAGGGTGTTGTATTTCATCGGGACGAGCAGATCACGGATCAGACGCTTGAAAAACGGAATGTTTTCGCGCTTGGGAAGGCCGAAGTGCGCCCCGCGGAAGGGCTTATAGGGATGATCTTCGACCTTGAGCGGGCATACGACGCCGTCCTTCACGGCCATCAACATGGCAGCCGCCGCGTAAAGAAGGCCGAGACGGTCGCTTGCTGCGGCTTTCAGGCAGTCTTCGCTGCTTTCCACATGATACTGTTCTTTTGCAAGCGTTTTATCCTTCGTGAAAACGACGGGGGAAGGAACGGATGCGTCATAAGGCCGGATCGGAAGGCGGAGCCCGCATTCTTTTTCAAGGCTCGATGCGAAATAGGAGGCCGCGAAGCTTGCGTCCTCATCATCCGCGCCGCAGAGGATAGCTTTGGCGGAAGCGAGGTTGAAGCCCTTTCCTTCTCCGTAAGTCACGGAAAAAGGCGCGGGGTAGAGGTCGACGCCGTCGAAAGCCGCGCCGGTCAGGTCGAGGTCTTCCAGAATCAGGGGCAGAAAATCTGCGTGGAAGCGGGCGATGAGCTTATTTGCATACACCCCGGCGACGGGATTTTCCCCGTTTTCCGCGTGTGCGACGCATTTGAGCGACGTGCCGTCGGGGATGAAAAGCTCGGTCTTTCTGATGCCCTCGGCGTGATCCAGAAGGAGGGTGTCGATGAAATAGGTCCCGTCGAGGTCGATGACCAGATCACAGCCGGTATTGAGGATGGTGAGCTGCCGGTAGCTTATGTGCCCGCCGGAGAAGAGCGTGCCCTCGTCCGGGGATCCGTCGGGCGAAAAGGGGAGGAGCGTGCCGCGGTGAAAAAGCCGATATCCGGCGATGTGTTTTTTCAGAGAACCGATATACATAGGTCTATACCTCGTAAATAAGCGTTATTACGGCTTTCATCGTAGCATATCGTGCCCGCGGTGTCAAGGGATGGACGCACGGAGAGAAAACCGTTGCCGTTTTTCATGAGGTGGTATATAATGGCAGAAATAACGATGAGGAGAAAATACATGAATACATCCAGAGTTTACCCGTTTACCGTCGGTGAAGCGCCGAGCGCCGCCTTTATCATGACGGTGGACGGCGTGCCGACGCCTTTACACATCGCGCGCGTCTCCGCCGCCCCCATCAACCGCCGCTGGCCGGGGCATCAGCGCCCCATTGAGCAGACCGAGCTCGCCGCCTTTGCGCTTTTTGAAACCGATTCCCCGACGGAGATCACCATCAGGCCGCGAAGGCATTTTCAGAAGGTCATCGTCCGCCCGCTTTCCAAAAAGGTGACGCCCGTGATCGAGGACGGCCTGATCCGCTTCACCATTCCCGGTCCCGGCGCCTACACCGTGGAGCTGGACGGGTATCATCATGCGCTGCATCTCTTTGTCGATCCCGTGAAAACATACGACGTCGATATCCATGACGAAAACGTCCTTTATTTCGGCAAGGGGCTTCACGACGTGGGCGTGATCGAGATGAAGTCTAACCAGACGCTCTTCATCGACGAAGGCGCAGTCGTTTTCGCGCGCATCTATGCCCGCGACGCAGACAACATCCGCATCCTCGGCCATGGCATCCTCGACGGCAGCCGCAACGTCGAAAAATTCCTTTTTGAATTCGGCGAAAAGGAGATCGAGCAATTCAACAAGGGGTTCGCCGTCACCAACGTCGAGCGCAAGCACACTATCCAACTTGAATACTGCGACAATGTCGAGATCGACGGCATCACCATCCGCGATTCACTGGTCTACAACATCCGCCCGGTCTGCTGCCGCGGGTTGAAGATCGAAAACGTCAAGATCATCGGCAACTGGCGGTATAACTCCGACGGGATCGATATGCACAACTGCGAGCACGTGGTGATCCGCAGCTCGTTTATCCGCACCTTTGACGACTCCATTTGTATCAAGGGCTTTGATTACGCTCAGAATGAAGCCGATATGCTCCATGACGGATATCTGCACGATGTGTTCCGGGACGTTCTGGTGGAGAATTGCACTGTGTGGTGCGATTGGGGGCGCTCCCTTGAGTTTGGTGCCGAGACCAGAGCGCAGGAGATCAGCGGGGTGATCTTCCGCGATTGCGACCTGATCCACAACAGCTCCGTGGCCTGCGACGTGCAGAACGTCGACTATGCCGTCATCCACGATGTTCTTTTTGACGACATCCGCGTGGAATATGACGACGTTTCCCAGCGCCCGATGATACAGGAAACCGACAATGACGTGTATGAGGAGGACCCGGATTCTCCGTATATGCCGACTCTGCTCGGTGCCTACATTCTCTATATCCCCGAATACTCCAAGGACGGCACCAGACGCGGCGTCATCCGCGACGTGACCTTCCGGAATATCCGCGTCTTCGCGCCGAAGATGCCGCGCTCGACCTTCCTGGGGTTCGATGATGAGCACAGATGCCATGCGATCACCGTCGACGGCCTTTATCTCAACGAAAGGCGCGTCACCTCCATGGAAGAGGCCAATATTTCCGCGGAGCAGTTTACGTCCGATATCCGGCTTCTCTGAAGCGACGGACGATAGCCGGGCAGAAAGCGGAAGTGAAGTACATAGCGGGGATTGCTATTTAGAAAAGACAGAATCATATACGGGCTGTAAAAAAACTCAATTGTCATTGCGAGACCATCCCGCAGGATGGTCGT
>JAKSPX010000090.1 GCA_024404415.1 Clostridia bacterium
GGGGGGGCGAGGCGCTCCGGGGGGGGGAGGGCGGGGTTGCGGAGGGCGATGAGCCGCGCGGCTACATCAAAGCGGCCGTTGCTGTTTCCAAAAGCGGCAATGGTCCGGCGCTTGCACGCGAGATGAGCGGGTATCTGGCAAAACTTGAAGAAGACGGCACCCTTTCCAAACTGCAGGAAAAATGGCTCAGCTACGGCGCGGGCGACTACGATGTGGACATGAGCGGTCTTTCCGGGAAAGAGGAGACCGTCGTCTTTGCCACCTCCTGCTCCGGCAAGCCGAACGCCTATTATTACAACAACAAGCCCACGGGCTATGAGGTCGAGCTGATCGCCATGTTCTGCAGAGAGCACGGCTACGGCCTCGACATTCAGGTGACCGACTTTGCGGGCATCATTCCCGGCATCGTCAGCGGCAAATATGACGTCGGCGCCGACGGGATCGCCGTCACCGAGGAACGCGCCGAGAGCGTCAGCTTCTCTGAGCCGGATTATAACTGCCCGGTGGTCATGATCACGTTGAAGGACGAAAGCGCGGGCGGCAGGACGGAAACCTTCACGACGCTTTCCGAGCTGGATCATGAGGAAGTGACGCTCGGCACCGTCACGGGCATGATCGTGGACCAGTATTACGCGGAATTCTTCCCGAAGGCGCAGGTGCTTTATTATAACACCCTGACGGATCTGATCTTTGCCCTCCAGAACGGCCAGGTCGACGGCTTCATCGACGACGGGCCGATCGCCCGATACATATCCGCACGCACCGACGGGCTTACCTACATCGACGAACCCATCGGCGAGCCGCTCGGAACGGCTTACGTCTTCGGTGAAAGCGATTTTGCACTGAAAGCTCAGGCGGAATTCAACGAATTCCTGGCCGGGATCAGGGAAGACGGAACGCTTGACAGCATATTCGAGCTGTGGTTCAGCACCGACGACGAAAAGCAGGAGGTCACCTTCCCCGAAGAGGGGGAGAACGGCACGCTCCGCGTCTGCATGTTCGCCGAAAGCGCGCCCGCGTGCTACATCAAAAACGACCAGCCTGTCGGCTTTGAAAGCGACATCCTTGCCCGCTTCTGCCAAGCCTACGGATACAAGGCGGATATCAGCCTCATCGACTTCTCCGGCCTTCTCAACGGCGTCGCCTCCGGCAGTTACGACGTCGCCAACGGCTACATCTCGGTCACGGAGGAGAGAAAAGAGAGCGTCAATTTCTCCGATATCTACTATTATTCAACGCCCATGATGGTCGTCCGCGACGCTTCCGCGAGTACGCAGGAAAAGAACGGCTTCTTCCAGAACGTCCGCCGCAGCTTTGAACGCACCTTCATCGTCGAAGCGCGCTGGAAGCTCATCCTGCAGGGTATTCTGACCACCATGGAGATCTCGGTCGCGTCCGCGGCGCTCGGAACACTGCTCGGCTTCGGCATCTGTATGCTGAAAAGGACAAGGAGCAGGGTCGCAAAGGCGGCCGTAAACGTCTACGTGCGGTTGATGCAGGGCATGCCGCTGCTGGTCGTTCTGATGATCCTTTATTACGTGATCTTCGCCAAGAGCGGACTGAGCGGCGTTCTGGTGGCGATCATTGCCTTCGCCCTGAACTTCGCGGCGTACACGTGCGAAATCTTCCGCAGCGGCATCGAAAGCATCGACCGCGGTCAGACCGAAGCGGCGCTGGCGATCGGCATGAAAAAATCGGCGGCGTTCTTCAGGATCGTCCTTCCGCAGGCGGCGGTCCGCTTCCTGCCGGTCTATAAGGGCGAAGTGATCTCGCTGGTGAAAATGACCTCCATCGTGGGCTACATCGCCGTGCAGGACCTCACCAAGATGAGCGATATCATCCGCTCCCGTACCTATGAGGCCTTCTTCCCGCTGATCGCCTCGGCGGTGATCTATTTCATCCTCTCGACGCTTCTGATGGGCGTGCTGGTCATTCTGGAAAAGAAGCTTGAGCCCAAGCGCAATATGAAAACTCTGAAGGGAGTGGTCATGAAATGATCCGGATCGAACACCTCAGAAAAGAATACCCGGAAGCCACGCCGCTCAAGGATGTCAACGCCGTCATCGAAAAGGGCGACGTCGTGGCGGTCATCGGCCCCTCCGGAACGGGCAAGTCCACGCTGTTACGCTGCATCAATATGCTCGAAAAGCCGACGAGCGGCCGCATCTTCATCGACGGTGAGGAGATCACCGCCAAGGGCGCCAAGACCCAGCTCATCCGGCGGAAAATGGGGATGGTTTTCCAGTCCTTCAACCTTTTCCCAAACATGACCGTGATCGAAAACATCATGAAAGCGCCGGTCGAGCTTCTGAAAAAGAGCCGTCAGGAGGCTTATGACAACGGCATGGAGCTTCTGAGAAAGGTCGGGCTTGCCGACAAAGCGCTGCGCTTCCCCGACGAGCTTTCGGGTGGGCAGAAGCAGCGTGTCGCCATTGCAAGGACGCTTGCCATGCAGCCCGAGATCATCCTTTTTGACGAGCCAACCAGCGCTCTCGACCCGACCATGGTCGGCGAGGTGCTCTCGGTCATCAGGAGCCTCGCAAGTCAGGGCTATACCATGATGATCGTTACGCACGAAATGAAATTCGCGCGCAACGTCTCCACAAAGGTTTTCTATATGGATCAGGGCGAGCTTTACGAAGAGGGGAGGCCGGAGGAGATATTCGATCATCCGCGGAGAGAACGCACGCGCGTATTCGTCAAGCGTCTGAAGGTCTTCGAGGAGATCATAACCTCCCGCGACTTTGACTTTATCGGCGTCAATACGCGGATCGAGGAATTCGGAAGAAGCTATTCGATGGAGCAGAGGACCATCCGCGGCATCGAGACCGTGTTTGAAGAGCTATGCATCCAGACGCTCCTTTCAAAGCTCAAAGACGTTGATATGCGCGTGACATGCGAGTATTCCGAGGATACAGGTCACGCCCAGATGCGCGTTTTCTACAAAGGCGGCTTTGATGCGACCGCCGAAATGGATGCGCTTTCGGCCAGACTCATTGAAAACGTATCGGTGGAAACGGAATATGCCCCGGCAGGTGAAGGGGATTACACCGACTGCATCAAGATCAAGCTCAAATGAATCAACTTAACGCCTTCTGCCGAAAGACAGAGGGCGCATTTTGCTTTTTGAAGAAATATACGATATGATCGGCATATATACGACTATCCACGGGGAATATAGAATATACGTTATCCGGCAAGTATATATACAGAAACGGCGCACGAAATATATAGAATAAGAAAACGGAAACGACCCGATAGCGGCAGATTATGCCGGAATCGAACAAAACCGACACATATCCGCAAGATGACATGAATGGAAAAATACGGTATATATAAGAAAAAATATGAAGTACTGCAAATTTCGCTGTTTTTCTCTTGCGGACAACAATTTCGTGCACTAAAGTGGAATTGCTTGGCAATATGACGGAATCGAAAACTATATTACGCGCATTCCTTGTTTGACAGTGACAAAGAGGCGTGATAGAATGTGAAAAATCAAACCACCGAAGATGTATTTCGGTGTATGAAAGAGGTAAGCTTCATGAAAACCAGATGGATAAGCGCCATTCTTGTCGCAGTTATGCTGATTGGCCTGATGCCGGTCGGCGCACTTGCGGAAACTCTCACAGCAGAAAAAGAATCCATCAACTTCGGCTATCGGAACGTCGAATTCGACGTTGATCTGCCCCAGAGTCAGGTCGTTGATCCGAACGCCGCCAGTACGCAGGCGGATGCTGCTCTTCCTTCCAGTTACAGCAGCGTCACAGCCGGTAAGGTCACTTCCGTAAAGAACCAGGGAAGCGACGGCACCTGCTGGGCCTTCTCGTCCACTGCGGCCTGCGAAGGCGGTCTTAATGCCTCTACGGGCGCCACGACTGACCTCTCGGTCATGCAGCTTGTCAACTTCTTCTACAACACCAAAGTCGACCCGCTCGGCAATGCTACGGGCGACAAGACCACCAACCTCGATTCCACCAAGCGTCAGCAAGGCGGCAACCACTTCTTCACCATGTGGGGTCTGGCAGGCTGGACCAACGGTGCACCCGACAGCGTCCTTCCGTACACCGACGCCAACGGCAAGCTTGCCGACAACAGCAAGATCGACAACAAGTACGCCTACGATTACGATATCGCCCACCTTCAGAACGCCTACATCATGCCCTACGGCACCTCTGCCTCCTACCTGAGCGGCATCAAGAAGGCCGTCATGGAATACGGCACGGTCGCCTGCTCCTACTACCACTCCGATTCCAATTACAGATCCGCCACCGGCGCCTACTACACCAAGACCAAATCCAGCAACCACGCGGTCGCCATCGTCGGCTGGAATGACAGCTTCTCCAGCTCTAACTTCAGCACCAGACCTACGGGCGACGGCGCCTGGCTTGTAAAAAACAGCTGGGGTACCAACTGGGGCACCGACGGCGATGCCAACGCTGCCAAGAGCGGTATGCAGGGCTATTTCTGGATATCCTATTATGACGCATCCCTTGCCTACGTCGGCAATATGTTCGCCTTCGACTTCCAGCCCATTGACAAGTATCAGTACAATTACCAGTACGACGGCTCCTGCGGTCTGGATGAGATGGATATCAACGCGGGCGACAAGATCGGCGCTATCTATGAGGTGAAGGGCCTCACCGCCGCCTCCGAGAGCATCGAAGCGGTCGGTATCGGCTTCAGCAGCACGGATATGACCGGCACCGCCTACGTCTACGCCAACCCCACCGCGGGCAACCCCGCAAGCGGCCGGCTCGTCGCCTCCGTCCCGTTCACCACCACCTACGCCGGTTACTACACCTTCGAACTCCCGGATGCCCCCGTCCTTGCCAAGGGCGATACCTTCGGTGTTGTCTTTGCCTGCAATAATGCCGGTTCCATCTTCGTTGACAGCACCTATACCAACGGCGGCTGGATCGGCTTCACCGCCAACACGACTAACGACAAGACCTTCGTCGTCTCCTCAAATGGCAGCGTCAAGAACATCGCTTCCGCCGGACAGACCGCCCGCGTGAAGGCGTATACCAAGGATGCTTCCTCCGCTCCGATCGTCGTTACCACCTACACCGTTTCCTACAACGCCAACGGCGGCACCGGCGCTCCGGCGTCTCAGACCAAGACCGAAGGCGTCTCCCTCAAGCTTTCCTCCGGCGTTCCGACCAGAGAAGGCTATGACTTCGCCGGCTGGGCCACCAGCCCGAACGCCGCCGCGGCGCTCTATCAGCCCGGCGACCTCTACGACGTCGACGAGGACGTGACCCTCTACGCGGTCTGGACCGAAAAGCCCATCGTCGTTGAGGAAAAGGAAGTCAACGTCTCTGTCAGAGTCAGCTCCTCCACCAGCGGAAGAGGCATCAAGAAGACCACCACCTACACGGCCACCATCACCGCCAACGCCAAGGCCACCACGGTCAAGTCGGTCGCCTACTCGCTGGATAACGGCGCGACCTGGAAGTCCGGCACCAGCTTCACCTCCGGCTCCAACATCACGAATTTCCAGATCCGTGTCACCGATGCCGACAACGACCTCTATTACTTCCAGTACGCAAACGGTGCTGTGACCCCGAAGGAAGCGCCCGTCAAGGCTACCGCGCTTTCCATCTCCGCTCCCTCGCTCACCCTCACGGCGGGCGAATCGGGCAAGTTCACCGTCACCTCGAACCCGACGAACGCTTATGTCTCCTGGGACGTCAGCGGCGCGTCTGACGTTGTGTCTGTAACCGTCTCCGGCAACACCTTCACCGTGAAGGCCAACAAGGCCGGTTCCGCCACCGTCACCGTCACCGATCAGTATAGCGGCCTCTCGGTCAAGTGCGCGATCACGGTCAATCCGGCGCCTGTCCAGAAGAAGATCACCGTCACCGCCAGAGTCGACAAGGGCGCGGTCAGCGGCAGCGGCATCCTCAAGAAGAACGGCTACATTGCCACCATCACCGCCACGGCCACCGGCACCACCATCCAGAAGGTGCTCTATTCGACCAACAACGGTACGACCTGGAACGAAGGCACCACCTTCTCGTCCACCAGCAAGATCACCTCCTTCCTCATCCGCGTGGTGGATGGCGACGGAGATATCTATAATTACCAGTATAGCAACGGCACCGTCTACACCAGATAAACGGTAAAACGAATAAAAGCATCGGCGGATTTGCCCGCCGATGCTTTTTTCAAAGGAGAGAGAATATGAATAAACGCCGTATCGTCAGCATTGTGAATTTTATCCGTGCCGTGGAGCCGCGCACCTCGGTCGACCTGATGGAGCCGGTCTTACACCAGATCGAACTGATGAAGAAACATTCCCTTCGCGGCACCTTCCTCGTCCAGTATGACACCCTTCTTGAAAGCCGCTTCACCGAGCTTCTGAAAACGCTGGATCCCGACCAGTTCGAGCTCGGCGTGTGGTTTGAGACGGTTCAGCCGCAGGTGGAAAAAGCGGGGTACGCCTGGACGGGACGCTTCCCGTGGGACTGGCACGCCCATTGCGGCTTCTCGGTGGGCTACACCAAAGAGCAGCGCGAGGTGCTGGCCGACCTGCAGTTTGAAAAATTCCGCGAGGTCTTCGGCTACTATCCGCGCGTCTTCGGCTCGTGGCTCTTCGATTCACACACGGTCAGATATCTCTCGGACAAATACGGCCT
>JAKSPX010000091.1 GCA_024404415.1 Clostridia bacterium
CGTAGTCCACCAGCACGTTTTTCCGCGCCCTGTCCCCCGCCGACATCCCCCGGATCTGCGGGATGGAGACGTGCGATTCGTCGATGAACATCAGGAAATCGTCCGGGAAATAGTCAAGCAAGGTGTACGGTGCGCTCCCCGGCGCGCGGCCCGAGAGGATGCGGGAATAGTTTTCGATGCCGCTGCAGTAGCCGATCTCCTGCATCAGCTCCATATCGTAATTGGTGCGCTGTAAAAGTCGCTGCGCCTCGAGGACCTTATGTTCTTTTTTGAGTTCCGCTACCCTTTCATCCAGCTCGCGCTTGATCTCGACAATGGCCCGGCGGGTCTTTTCCTCGGTGGTGGTGTGGTGGTTGGCCGGGTAGATCATGGCGTGGCGGATGTTGCGGATGACCTTACCGGTCAGGGCGTCCACCTCGCTGATGCGGTCGACCTCGTCGTCGAAGAACTCCACGCGGATGGCGGTCTTGTCGCTAAAAGAGGGCATGATCTCCACCGTGTCGCCTCTGACGCGGAACTTGGAGCGGGTGAAATTGATGTCGTTGCGCTCATAGTGGATGTCCACCAGCTTTTTGATGAGCGCGTCGCGGCCCATATTGGTCCCCTGCCGGATGGAGGCCACCATGGTGGAATAATCCTCCGGGTCGCCGAGACCGTAGGTGCCGGAGACGGTGGCCACGCGGATGACGTCGCGCCGTTCAAATAGCGCCGTCGCCGCGCTGTGGCGCAGACGGCCGATCTCGTCGTTCATGGAGGAGTCTTTTTCGATGTAGGTATCGGTGTGCGGGATATAGGCCTCCGGCTGATAATAGTCAAAATAGGAGACGAAATACTCCACGGCGTTGTTCGGGAAAAATTCCCGGAATTCCGAGCAGAGCTGCGCCGCAAGCGTCTTGTTGTGGGCGATGACCAGGGTCGGGCGGTTCACCTTTTCGATGATGTTCGCCATGGTGAAGGTCTTGCCCGAGCCGGTGACGCCGAGAAGCGTCTGCTCGTGAAAGCCGAGGTTGAGCCCGTTCGTCAGGGAGTCGATGGCCTGCGCCTGATCCTCTGAGGGCTTATAGCTGCTGACTAATTCAAAATGATCCACCGCGCGGCCTCCTTTATCCTATCCTTTGGCAAACATTTGTACGCCGTCTATCATACCACATTCCGGGGCAAAATAAAAGGGGGGGCACGAAAATTTATTGCGCTTCGTGACTCCCCGTTTGTTGCTTTTCACTTATTCAAGCCCGCTTGCGCGCGACGTAGAAGACGCGCTCCTCGTCCTCCCGCGGGGCGCGGAACTTGAGTTCCCCGTAGGCCGCAAGAAGCTCCATGCCGTTCTTTTCCAAAGCCGCCCGGATCTCCTCCGGGGAATGGGCGCGCTCACGGTGCTCCTCCGATGAGCGGACGTAGTTTTCATCGTCCTCGCTTTCAAAGAAATCGAGGTAGAATTCCGCCGTGCGGGTGGAAGCTTTCCAGGCCGCCTGCCAAACGCAGAAGATGCCCTCCGCCTCGCGGACAAAGGAATTGCCGCCGATGGAGGAAAGCTTATAGGCGGTGTTGACGTCAAAGATGAAAAGACCGCCCGGATTCATAAAGAGCGACACGCGGGAGAAGGCTTTATCAAGCTTGGAAAGCGTATCGAGGTAGTTGACGCTGTCGAGAAGGCAGACCACCGCGTCCACCGTGCCGTAGAGGTCGAGATTGGTCATGCTCTGGCGGATGAAAGTCGGTTTGTTCCAGAGGTCGGCGCACTTGTTTTCGGCCTCCATCAGCATTTCAGGTGACAGATCTGCCCCGATCATGTCATACCCCTTCTCGGCAAGAAGGCGGGTGACGCTGCCCGTGCCGCAGGCGAGATCCAACACGATCTTTGGGGACGATTTATACTTTTTGAAGATCTTTTCAATGAAGGCGCAGAAGGCTTCATAGGGGACGTCGTCGGTAAGCGCGTCGTAATGCTGCGCCATAGTGCCGTAAATGCTCATTTTTCCGCTCCTAACCGATCCAGTACCCGATCATATCCGCCTTCCCCGTAGCGCAGGCTGCGGTTTACGCGGCTGATGGTGGTGGTGCTGGCGCCGGTCTCTTTGACGATCTCGTTATAGGGGATCTTTTTCCGCAGCAGCTCCGCCACGGTCAGACGCTGCTCCATCGCTTTCAGTTCGGTGACGGAGCAGAGATCCTCCAGAAAGGCGTATGCCTCGTCGCTATTTTCAAGCGTGAGAAAAGCCTGCATCAGCCTGTCCATGCGTTCATTCTTCAACTGATCCATATCCCGTTCCCCTTCCGATCACAATTTCGCTTTGTATAGGTTTATTATACCGTCATTTCCCTCTCTTGTCAACCGCCTGAAATTCTGCATGGAATCCCGGTATAAGGTCATACTATGGGTAGATTCCGCATCACAAACGAAAGGACGCTTTTCCACCGGAGAAGCGACGGAAGTCCGCCATGAAAGCCTGCATTCTCGCCGGGGGGCTCGGCACACGCCTGCGCCCCCTCACCTGCACCCGCCCCAAGCCCATGCTGCCGCTCTTTGACAAGCCCATCCTCGCCTACACCCTCGCCTCCCTCAAAAAGGCCGGGGTCGAAAGCGTATTTATCACCCTGATGTACCTTCCCGACAGCATCAGAAACGCCTTTGGCGAAAAATACGAGGGAATGGACATACATTACCTCTCCGAAAAAGAGGCGCTCGGCACGGCGGGCGGCGTTTCGCGTCTGCGCGAAAGGCTTTCAGACGACGACTTCATCGTGATCTCGGGCGACGCGGCCTTTGATCTTGACCTTTCCGAGGCTGTGCGCTTCCACAAGGCGCATGCCTTTGACGCGACTCTCCTGCTTTCCGCAAGCACCGAGCCGGTGAGCTACGGCGTCGTCGATCTCGCGGAGGACGGGCGCGTCCGATCTCTTTCCGAAAAGCCCGCGTGGGAGCGGGTCGGAGGCGATACGGTGAACACCGGGCTTTATGTCTTCTCCCCGCACATTTTCTCTCACCTCCATTCAGACGGCGCGCGTGACTTTGCAAAAGACGTCTTTCCTCCGCTCATACGGGAGGGAAAGCTCGGCGGTATCCTGCTGAAAGGCTACTGGCGCGACCTCGGCACGCCGGAAAGCTATTTACACGCCATGTTCGACGCGCTGGATAAAAAATGGATCCCCCCGCTTCCCATCACCTCCGCGCCGCTTCCCGAAGGCACCGCGGCTCCTTCGTATATTTCCCCGGAAGCCAAAGTCCTGACCGGCGCGAAGATCGGTCCCTACGCCATTCTGCAAGCCGGCGCCTCCGTCGGGAAGGGAAGCGAGGTGACGCACGCCTCCGTCGCCGCAAAAAGCGGCGAAAACTGCGGGGTGTACGGTGCTATTATGGATAAAGGCTCCCGACTCGGCTCCGGCAGCGTGGTCATGCAGGGGGCAGTGGTCGGAGAAGGCGCCGTGATCGGCGAAGGATGCTCTATTGCGGGAGGGGTGAGGATATGGTGTGACGCCATGATCGAGGACGGCGTGTTGACCGAGAGCGGGAAAAATGTCTCGGGGCTGGCCTTCCGCCGCCGCATCACCGTTTCGCGCGGCAGGATCACCGGGCTTTCGCCGCTCGACGCCATGCAGCTTGCCGGAAGCCTTCTTTCCGCCTTCGGAAAGAAGATCGCCGTCGGTGTTGACCGGCATTCCGCCTTTGCCGTTTCCCTCTCGGAGGCCTTCGTCGCCGCCGCCACCTCTCTCCGGGCGCATCTCTTTCGCCACGACGCGACCTTTGCCGCGGAGGCTGCCTACGCGGGGACGCTCCTTTCCGCCGACCTCTCGCTGTGGTTCGGGTGCGGGCACGCGGGGTGCGAGATCCTGATCTATAACCGGAACGGCGTTCTGCTTTCCCCGGAGGAATCGCGCTTTCCGCTCCTCTCGTTTGAGAAGGAGGCCGACGGCTTTGCCGGGTGTTCGGAGGAGATCCGCGGCATCCCGCGCCTTTACGCGTCCGAAGCGGGCAGGCATTTCTCGCTGGAAAGTACGGTCTTCACCAATGACGTCCGCCTTGTTCCGTCCTTACTCGCCGCAGGCGTGAAGATCGCCGATTCGCCTGAAGGGAATGTGATCCTCTCGGCTGACACGTATGGTGAAAGGCTTTCGCTTGTCAGTGAAAAGGGATATCACTTTACGGAAGATGAGGTCTTTTTGCTGGTTTTGCTTGCCGATTTCCTCACGGGAGCCAACACGGCTGCCATTCCCTACACCGCGCCTTCGGCTGCCGAGGCGTTGGCCGCCGACTGCGGAAAGGAGCTTCTGAGGGTGGGCAGAGACCGTAAAGCCGATCTGCTTTACAGTGCATCCCTTCATTATCACCACGCCGCCTACGCCGCTTTACTGATCCTCTCGGCCATGGAGAAGACCGGGCGCACGCTTTCCTCCCTTTCGGCTTCTATCCCCTCCTCGGCAAGCATCCTGCGCGATTTTCACACGGGAGAAGACCGCACACGCGTGATGGAGCTGTTCCTCGGCATGTGCGAAGGGATGCACGTGGAGAAGGTCGACGGCATCCGCGTGTGCGTGGACGGGGCTTACGTCACCCTGCGCCCCTCGCCCTTTGAAAAGCTTCTGACCCTCAAGGCCGAAAGCCGCGACGAGGAGACCGCTTCGGAGCTCTGCGCCTTTTATTTTGACAAGCTCCGCCGTGCTGCCGAAAAGCCCTGAATCAGGAAACACTTTACAAGCCGAGGGAATTATGGTATACTATGGTAAAGAACGTATCTCTATATTTCCCGACGCATCCATCGCATCCATTTATGACCTTTACCGCTCTGCGGAGCGGTACATATATACGCGCGATCCCCGACCACTTCGAATACTGTTTGTGGCTTACGGAAAATCTCCGCAGGTTTATTTTCTGTAGCTTTTTTACGGGATCGGCATCAGTTTCAAAAAGGAGAATCTATGTCAAAACCCCTGAAAATCATCCCGCTTGGCGGTCTCAATGAGATCGGCAAAAACATGACCGCATACGAATACGGAAACGACATCATCGTCGTGGACGCCGGCGTCGCCTTCCCGGACGACGAAATGTTCGGCGTCGACCTCGTCATTCCCGACATCACCTATCTGGTCAAAAACAAATCCAAAGTCCGCGGTCTTTTCATCACCCACGGCCACGAGGACCACATCGGCGCGCTCCCCTACGTGATGCGCGACCTCGACTGCCCGGTCTACTGCACCCGTCTGACCGCCGGAATCCTCGAGATCCGCCTCATTGAGCACCAGATGCTCGACAAGGTCAACCTCGTGCGCATCGACGCTGGCGACATCATCGACGCAGGCTGCTTCACTGTGGAAGCTATCCACGTCAACCACTCCATCGCCGACGCGGTGGCCTACGCCATCACTTCCCCGGTCGGACTCGTCGTCCAGACCGGCGACTTCAAGATCGACACCACCCCCATTCAGGGCGACATCACCGACCTGACCCGCTTCGGCGAGCTGGGCCGCGAGGGCGTCGACCTCCTGCTCTCCGACTCCACCAACGTGGAGCGCCCCGGTTACGCCATGTCGGAGCGCATGGTCGGAAGGTCGCTCGAGGCACTCTTCTCGGGATGTGACAAGCGTATCATCGTCTCCACCTTCGCCTCCAACGTCCACCGCATCCAGCAGATCATCAACGCAGCCTATAAGCACGACCGCAAGGTGGCCGTCACCGGGCGCAGCATGGAAAATATCCTCAACGTCGCCTCCAACCTCGGCTACATCGAGATCCCGCCGGACACCCTCATCGACCTATCCAAGATCCGCCAGTACCCCAAAAACAAGCTCTGCATCATCTCCACCGGCAGCCAGGGCGAGCCCATGTCGGCCCTTTACCGCATGGCCTTCTCCGGCCATCGCCAGATCGTCATTCAGGAGGACGACCTCGTCATCCTCTCCTCCTCAGCCATTCCGGGCAACGAAAAGTCCATCTACCGCCTTATCAACGAGCTCTTCCGCAAGGGTGCGGAGGTCATTTACGAGAAGCTGGACGCCGTGCACGTCTCGGGACACGCCTGCGAGGAGGAACTCAAGACCATCCTCGCCCTCACCAAGCCCCGGAATTTCATGCCGGTGCACGGTGAATACCGCCACCTCAAGGCGCACGCCGAGCTTGCCGAAGAATGCGGCGTTTCGCCCAAGAATATCTTCATCAACGAGATCGGCCGTGTACTTGAGCTTTACCCCGACGGAAAGTGCCGCCTCAACGGCGTCGTCCCCTCCGGAAGACTGTTGGTGGACGGCTTCGGCGTTGGCGACGTCGGCTCGGTGGTGCTCCGCGACCGCAAGCTTCTCTCTCAGGACGGCCTCCTCACCACCGTGGTGGCTGTCAGCGGCCCCGACGGTTCGCTTGTCGCGGGTCCGGACATCGTCTCCCGCGGTTTTGTCTATATGAAGGGATCCGAGGAGATCATTGAAGAGATCCGCCTCGCGGTGCTCGAAACGGTTGGCAACTGCCAGAGAATGCACGTCACCGACCCCATCACCATCAAAGGCAGCATCTCCGACGACATCAAAGAGCTTCTTTACCAGAAGACCAAGCGCAACCCCATGGTCCTCCCCGTCATCCTCACTGTCTGACCTCCCTTGGTTAACTAAACGG
>JAKSPX010000092.1 GCA_024404415.1 Clostridia bacterium
CCGATCAGGAGCTCCGGCACATGGAAGCGGTGAGCAATGCCCGTCGCGCCGTCCACAAACCAGTCGCCGCCCTTGATGAGCAGCACGAGACCCACGGCAAAGAGCAGAATGGGAACAAGCATGATAGATTTCCTCTCTTTTGTATAGGTGTGTATGTTTATTTAATTAAACCCGTGATGAAGATCTCCAGCCCGATGGCAATGAGGATGGCGCCGCCGAGGATGGACGCCTTGCCCGCGAGCCTGGTGCCGAATTTTCTCCCGATGAGGAGCCCGGCGATGCAGATAAAGAAGGTGACCACGCCGATGATGACCGACTCGACAATGGCCATGGGCGCGTCATAGGAGGCGATGGTGAAACCGACCGAGAGCGCGTCGATGGAGGTGGCGATGCCCTGGATCATCAATTCCGCAAGGCTCACCGCCGGGGCGGTCTCCTCTTCGGTGGCGTGGAGCCCTTCCCAGAGCATCTTCCCGCCGATGTAGCAGAGGAGGATCAGGGCGATCCACGGAATGAATTTTTCAAAAGCGGCGAAGGCTTTCGCAAGCGTGCGGACACAGACCCAGCCCAGAAGCGGCATGCCGATCTGGAAGCCCGCGAAGGTCCCCGCAATGAGGCACATCCGCCGTCTGGACATCTTCGGCTCGTTGAGGCCATTTGCAAGCGACACCGAGAATGCGTCCATCGCAAGTCCCGCGCCGAATAACACGCTGTTCAGAAAAAAGAGAAAGCCCCAATCCATCGTCAATGCCTCTTAAAAATAAAATACGGGTGCGGAATAACCGTACCCATGACCTCTTGCACATTTCAAGGGAGAAAGACACAGGCACCTGCCCACGGCAGACCATGAGTCTCGCAAATTAAAGCAAGCCAGACCATAGGTCGGGGTTGTTGACTTGCTGCGCACGCGCTTGCTACTCCCTCATTTATATGAAAAAGTATAGCACCCGAAGACCGATCTTGTCAAGTTAAAAACGCATATATTTTCATTTTGTATGCTTGCGCGCCGTTTTTTGATAGAATAAACAAGTTGCAATCCTTTCTTTATCATGGTAAAATAAGAAAAAACCGAGCGGAGAGACGTATGGACTATCGAATCGAACACGACACCATGGGCAAGATCGCCGTCCCCAAGGAAGCCCTGTGGGGCGCACAGACCCAGAGAAGCCTTGAACACTTCCAAATTGCCGGGGAGACCATGCCTCTCGGGGTGGTCTACGCCCTTGTAAAGATCAAAAAGGCCGCCGCTCTGACCAATTTCGCCTTCGGAAAACTGGATGAAAAGCGGAAGGATCTGATCGTCCGCGCCGCCGACGAAGTCCTCGAAGGCAAATGGGATAAGGAATTTCCGCTCTCCCTCTGGCAGACCGGAAGCGGCACCCAGACCAACATGAATGTCAACGAGGTGCTCGCCGGGCGCGGGAACGCCCTTGCGGGCGAAAAATGCCTCCACCCGAACGACCACGTCAACCTCTCCCAGAGCTCCAACGACGTCTTCCCTGCCGCTATGCATCTCGCCGCTCTCGCTTCCCTCCGCGCGCTCTACCCTGCGGTCGAAAACTTGATCGGCACCTTCAGGCGCCTTGACGCGGCAAACGCCTCCATCATCAAGACCGGCCGTACCCACCTGCAGGATGCGGTGCCTCTCCGCTTCTCGCAGGAGATCAGCGGCTGGCGAAACGCCCTGGAACTCGACCTTGAGGCCCTCCGCATGAGCGAAAAAGGGCTTTATGCCCTCGCTCTCGGCGGCACCGCCGTCGGCACCGGCCTCAATTCCCCGAAGGGCTTCTCCGAGGAGGTCACCCGCCGCCTTTCCGAGATGACCGGCCTCCCCTTATACGGCGCGGAAAATAAATTCCAGGCCCTCACCTCCAAATCCGCCCTCGTCACGTCGCACGGCGCCATCAAAGCCCTCGCCGCCGACTATTATAAGATCACGACCGACATCCGTTTTCTTTCCACCGGCCCGCGCTGCGGCCTCGGGGAGATCCTGATCCCCGAAAACGAGCCCGGAAGCTCCATCATGCCGGGCAAAGTCAACCCCACCCAGTGCGAATCGGCCGCCATGGTGTCCTTACAGGTCATGGCTAATGACGTGGCAGTCGGCCTCGCCGCCTCGCAGGGGAATTTTGAATTAAACGTCTTTATGCCGCTTCTGATCGGGAATTTCCTGCGCTCCGCGGCGTTACTCCGCGATTCCTTCCTCTCCTTTGAAAAATTCTGCGCCTCCGGCATCAAGGCAAACGAGGAAAAGATGAAGGAAAATCTTGAGCGCTCGCTCATGAACGTGACGGCGCTTTCCCCGCTTCTGGGGTATGAAAAGGCGGCACTGGTTGCCAAGACCGCCCACAGGGAAAATAAAACATTGAAAGAAGTGGTCCTGGAAATGAAACTTCTGAACGAAGAAGAATTTGACGAGGCCATGGACCCCGAAAAAATGGTCTGAAAGGATAGCTTATGACGATCAATGAACGCTCGCTTGCCCTCCACCGCGAGCTGGAAGGCAAGATCGAAGTCGTCGCCCGCAAGCACATCGAGACGCGGGACGACCTTTCTTTACTCTACACCCCCGGCGTGGCGGAGGCCAGCCGCGTGGTGGAAAAGGACGAAGACGAATCCTTCAATCTGACCCGCCGCGGCAACCTCATCCCGGACGTCACCGACGGCACGGCGGTTCTGGGGCTCGGCGACCTCGGCCCGGCGGCCGGTATGCCGGTCATGGAAGGCAAATGCGCCCTCTTCAAGGAATTCGGCGGCGTAGACGCCATTCCGATCTGCATCGACTCCAAGGATCCGGACGTCATCGTCGAGACGGTGCGCCTGATCTCCAAGAGCTTCGGCGGCATCAACTTAGAAGACATCTCCGCACCGCGCTGCTTTGAGATCGAGCGGCGGTTAAAAGAGGTCTGCGACATCCCGGTCTTCCACGACGATCAGCACGGCACCGCCATCGTGGTGGCCGCCGCCCTTACTAACGCCTTAAAGGTCACCGGCAAAAAAAAAGGCGAGATCAAGATCGTCATCAACGGCGCGGGCTCCGCGGGCATCTCCATCGCGAGACTCCTCCTCAGAATGAATTTCGGCAACATCGTCCTCGGCGATATCTTCGGCGCGCTCTGCCCGGGCGAAGAAAAAATGAACCCTGTGCAGGCGGAAATGGCTGAGATCACCAATAAAAACCGTGAAAAAGGCACCCTCGCCGACGTGATGAAGGGCGCAGACGTCTTTATCGGCGTCTCCCGTCCGGGACTTGTCACCCGCGAAATGGTCGCCTCGATGAACAACGGCATCGTCTTCCCCATGGCCAACCCCACCCCCGAGATCATGCCCGACGAAGCGAAAGCGGGCGGCGCGGCGGTGGTCGGCACGGGCCGCTCCGATTATCCCAACCAGATCAATAACGTATTGGTCTTCCCCGGCATCTTCAAGGGCGCGCTCAAGGTGCGCGCGAGAGCCATCACCGAGAGCATGAAGATCCGCGCGGCGGAAGCCATCGCCTCGGTCATCCCGGAAGAGGAGCTTTCCCCCGAAAACATCATCCCCTCGGCGCTGGATAAGCGCGTCGCCGAAGTGGTGGCAAACGCGGTCGCCGAAGTGGCAAAAGAAGAAGGACTGGCAAGAATTTAGTTTTCAGTGTCAAACTGAAATCGCATAATAAATAAGGAGAATGAAAACCATGATCAAGTACAACCGCAAAGAGCTGCGCGACAAGATCTATGCCTGCTGGCTGGGCAAGAACATCGGCGGCACCATCGGCACCCCGTTTGAAGGTCAGCGTCAGATCAACGACGTCAAGGGCTTCAACTCCCCCAAGGGCAACCCGCTCCCGAACGACGACCTCGACCTCCAGCTCGTCTGGCTGCGCGCCATGGACGAACAGGGCCCCGACGCCGTGGACAACAAGGTTTTAGGGCAGTACTGGATGGAATATGTCGGCCCGCATTGGAACGAATACGGCGTCTGCAAGTCCAATATGCGCTCCGGCTTCCTCCCGCCGATGTCCGGCAGCTTCCAAAATGAACGCTGGATGGATTCCAACGGCGCGTGGATCCGCACCGAGATCTGGGCCTGCACCCACCCCGCCACCATTGAAAAGGCCATCAAGCTGGCGTTCGCCGACGCTTCGGTCGACCACGGCTTCGGCGAAGGCTCCTACGGCGCGATCTTTGTCGCCGCCATGGAAAGCGCGGCCTTCATGATCGATGACCTCGACACCCTCATTAAAATCGGCCTTTCCAAGATCCCCGAGAACTGTCAGGTCGCCCGCTACATCCGCCTCGTCGTCGACTGCTACAAGCGTGGCGTGGACTGGAAGGATGCCCGCAACGCCATCGTGCATGAAAACGAAGTGACCGGCCTCGGCTGGTTCCAGGCTCCCGGCAACATCGCGTTTGCCGTCCTCGGTCTCCTCTACGGCGAGGGCGATTTCAAAAAATCCATCCTGCTGGCTGTCGATTGCGGCGACGATACCGACTGCACCGGCGCAACCGTCGGCGCGCTCATGGGCATCATGTACGGCCCCGAGATCATCCCGGCCGACTGGGCAGAGTACATCGGCGAGAGCATCGTGACGGTGGCCATCGTCCGCGGCACCGGCTACTTCCCGGGCTCCTGCGAGGAACTGGCCAACGCCGTGATGCACCTCATCCCCGCCTGCACCCGCACCGCGCTTCCCGAACTGGCTTCCAAGGGCCCGTGGTTCGAGATCACCGACGGTGAGACCTCCTTCGGCGAGCTCAACGCCGAGAGCTTCATGGGCGACGAATTCGTCAAGCGCACCTTCTCCCGCACCCCGTGGTCGGTGGAATTCAAGAACGTCCTCTTCTCCGTCGTCGCCGGTTTCGACCGCGAGCCGGTCATCGCGCCGAACGACGAGATCAAGGTCAAGCTCTCGGTCCGTATGATCCCCGAGTGCCCCCAGCAGAATCACTTCTACGTCCGCTGGATCCTGCCCGATGGCTTCCGCGCCGAAGGCCCCTCCAACCTCTACGCACCCGAACCGCACTGTGTCGAGCCGGTGCCGCGCGAGAGCATTGAAGTGACCATCACCGCGGGCGATTACGTCGAGCCGCAGAACGTCGTCATCTGCGAGATCTCCACTCCCGACCAGATCCTCCCGACCTATATCCCGCTCACAATCCTCGGCTAAACAAGCATCATAATAGCCCTCTCAGTCATTCGCTTCGCGAATGACAGCTCTCCCGGAGGGAGAGCCTTTCGAAATCGTACTCATTCGGAAGGCTCCCCCTATGGGGGAGCTGTCACGGCGAAGTCGTGACTGAGAGGGCTTTTTTGTAATTTACAGCTTATTTCTGTCCGTAATAGGCGTTTTTGCCGTGCTTGCGGAGGTAGTGTTTGTCGAGTAATTCCTGCTGCATGGGCTTGATGCCCGGCTCCATGACCTCGTCGTGCCACGCCATGAAAGCAAGCTCTTCGAGCACCACGGCATTGTGCACCGCGTTTTCGGGATCCTTGCCCCATGCGAAGGGGCCGTGGCTCTTCACAAGGCAGGCCGGGATGCTTTCCGGGTCTTTCCCTTCAAACGCCTCGACGATGACCTTGCCGGTCTCGGATTCGTAATGTCCCGGCTCGCCGCCGATCTCTTCAGGCGTCATGGCGCGGGTAACGGGGATCTCGCCGTAGAAATAGTCGCCGTGGGTGGTACCGAGCGCCGGGATGGGCCGTCCGGCCTGCGCGTAGACCGTCGCCCAGCGCGAATGGGTGTGGACGATGCCGCCGATCCCGGGAAATGCGCGGTAAAGCGCCACGTGGGTCGGCGTATCGGAGGAGGGATTGAGCTTTCCTTCCACCTTTTCGCTCGTGACGATATCCACGACCACCATGTCCTCGGGACGCATCACGTCATATTCCACGCCGGAGGGCTTGATGACCATCAGGCCCTTTTCGCGGTCGATGCCCGAGACGTTGCCCCAGGTGAAGACCACTAAATTGTATTTGGGAAGCGCCATATTGGCCTTCCAGACTTCGTATTTCAGTTTTTCAAGCATTATCTCAACCTCTGAGCGTGTCGATGGCCGCTTTTTCGGCCGGGAGCGAGGCCTTGTAGCGGGCAAGATACCTGTTAAAGCCCGCCGCCGTCTTTTCTTCGGGCGCGACGGTCTTGGCTTCCGCATCCCCGAAGACGACCTTGGAAAGGTAATCCTCCAGCGTCATGCCGTTTCCTTTGACGCGGTAGGCCGCGAGGAGCGCCATGCCCCACGGGCCGCCCTCGCCCGCAGTCGCCATGACCGAAATGGGCGATTTGAGCGCTGAGGCCATGAGCTTCTGGCCGACGTCGCCGGATTTGAAGAAGCCGCCGTGGCCTAAAAGCGAGTCGATCCTGACCGCTTCCTTTTCAGAGAGGATATCCATGCCGATGCGGAGGGTCGCCATGGCGGAATAGAGCACCGCGCGGGCGAAATTCGCAAAGGAGAAGTTGGCGTTTTCCCGCGGATCAGCATCGGGCGGCCTTCCTCCAGCCCCACGATGTGTTCGCCCGAGAAGAAGTTATAGGCAAGCACGCCGCCGCAGTCCTCGTCGGCCTTCATGGCCTCGAAGAACATGGCGCTGATGGCCTCGCCGAAGCTGACGG
>JAKSPX010000093.1 GCA_024404415.1 Clostridia bacterium
ACGAGATCTCCAACTTCTCCCTCCCCGGCCGTGAAAGCCGCCACAACCTGAAATACTGGAGATGTCAGGAATATCTCGGCTACGGCCCCGCCGCCCATTCCTATTATAAGGATGCGCGTTATGCCTACATCCGCGACATAGCCGCCTACATCGACGCCATGCGCTCCGGCAGCGAGAGCATCATCGACGGCGACCCCGAGATCATCCGTCCGCGTGAGCGCGTCGGCGAATACCTCATGCTGGGTCTGCGCCTGCGCGAGGGCATCAGCGAAGCCGATTTTCGCCGCAACTATGCCCGTGATCTCACCCCGGTCATCCGGGTACTGGAGAAATACGTCCCGATGGGCCTTGTGCGCCACGAGGACGCGCGTTATAGTCTCACCCCCGAAGGCTTCCTCGTTTCCAACCGCATCATCGCCGAAGTGCTCGAAGCGGCCGCCGAGGAAAAGCCTGCCATGCTTCTTTGAAACAAAATCATTGACAAAAGCCGGATTTTGCGCTATTATATAAGTAATATGCGTAAAAGTGCATTCATAACACCTCTCTTGAAAGGAAATTTCCATGCCTGAGTATAAAAAGCACAACGCCCGCCCCGACGGAGGCTATCGTTCCTCCGGAAAAGGCGGCTATCACCGTGAAAAGAGCGAATCTCCGCGTGAAAACGCCGAAAACGAGAACTATATCGAAGGCCGCAACCCTGTTCTGGAAGCTCTGAAGGCCGGAACGCCCATCGACAAGCTCTTCATCCAGAAGCCCGTCGAAGGCAAGGAAGACCACATCGCGGGCCGCATCGCCGCCATGGCGCGTGAAGCCGGAGCCGCTGTCGTCTACTGCGACCGCCGGATGCTGGACCGCATGTCCTCCACAGGCGCACATCAGGGCGTCATCGCCGCGGCTTCCGCCGCCGCCTACGTCGAGATCAAGGATATCCTCGCCGCCTCCCGTGAAAAGGGCCGCGCTCCGTTGGTCGTGGTCTGCGACGAGATCAACGATCCGGGCAACCTCGGCGCCATCATCCGCTCGGCCGAGATCGCCGGTGCGGACGGCGTCATCATTCCCCGCCGCCGCTCCTCGGGTCTGACGCCCGCCGTTCACAAAGCCTCGGCAGGCGCGCTTTCCTACCTCCCCGTCGCGCGCTGCGCCAACGTCGCCTCGGCTCTCAAGGAATTAAATGAAGCCGGTCTCTGGATTTTCGGCACCGACGCCACCGGCGACAAGTATTATTACGACGCCGACTTCACCCTTCCCGCCGCCATCGTCATCGGCTCCGAGGGAAGCGGGATGTCCCGCCTCGTGACCGAGAGCTGTGACTTCATCGTGAAGATCCCCATGCTCGGCAAGATCAATTCCCTCAACGCCTCGGCCGCCGCCGCGGTGCTGCTCTTCGAGACCCTCCGCCAGCGCGGTGTGTGATCCTTCTTACACCGCACCATTATATAGTACGATCGGATGATCATTTATGGAAAACCGTCACTCTGAAGAATTAGATCAGGAATATACCGCCCGCCTCAACCGCATCTTTGACGAAAAGCTGCGCGGCGAGGCCATCGAGCTGGAAACCGCCGCCCGAGAAGAGACGCAGGCGGCAGTTGACCCTGCCTTCACGCCCATTTCCGAACGGGTCGCAGGTAAAGGCAAGGCAGCCGCCGCGCCGCAGAATCAGGCGCCGATCTCGCTTGAGAGCTTCGACAAGGCCTATGACCGCCACATGAAGCAGGTACACGAGCAGCTCGAGCACAGCCGCAGGCTCGCTCAGTCGGTCAACGCCGCCTCTGCTCAGGCAGAACGCGCGGCGCCTCCTCCGCCTCCCCGCAAGTCCTACGCCGACTCCAATCAGGTTCTGCTCGACGAGAGCTTCCTTGTGGACGAGACCTCCAACATGGCGCGCCGTACCGTGACCAACGCCTCCTTCAGTGACAACGCCGAAAGAGTCGTGGTGGCCGGATCGCTCGGCGTTCATTCCTCCATGGAGGAGACCGCCAAGGACCGCATCTCGCGCGAGGAGCACCTGCGCGACAGCTTGAATGACTCGCAGAGCCTCTTCCCCTTCCTGAATTTTGAGAAGATCGCCTCGGTCCTCCGAGGCGGCAAGCCTGCCGACCCCAAGGAGCCCGCGTCAGAAAGCATCCCGCAGATCAACCCCGAAAAACTGGGCATGTCCTTAAACCGCAGTCTCCGCCGGGCGGTCTCCCGTTTCCGCCTCATCTCGCTTTTCGCTCTTGCCTTCCTCTACATCACCATCGGCGCGGAAGGGCTTTTACCCATTCCTTCTTTCCTTTCCTATAAAGCCAATTACCTCTCCTCCGGCATCTTCTCGCTGGTTCTTTACCTCGGCGCGTTATGGGTCTCGTGGGACGTGATCCGCGCGGGATTCCGCCGTCTTCTCTCTTTCAAGCCGGATCTCGACTCCGCCATTGCGCTGGGCGCGATCTTCACGCTGCTTATGGGCGTCCTCTTCGTCGCCGTTCCCGCCTGGCGCGGCACGCCGGTGCCCTTCATCATCCCGGTCACCTGGTGCTTCCTCAGACTGCTTTCCCGCCGCTTCGCCTTACGCGCCCGGTATCTCTCGGTGCGCAGTGTCAGCCGCTATTCCGACGCCGAAACGCTCCTGCTCACCGTTGATAACGGCTACGACGGCTACCCGACCTACCTCCGCACCGACGTATCCGATTTCAATAAATTCTATTATGGCTTAAAGACCGAGTCGCTCGGCGACCGCATCACCACCGCTTACGCCGTGGTCGGCATGGTCATCGCCCTTCTCGCCTCGGTCATCACCGGCATCTTCCCGCCCGAGGGAGCCTCCGGCGGCCACCTCTTCTACGCGTTCGCCGTTCTCTTCTCGATGGTTCCCACCGCCGCGATGGTCATTTCCAACAGCCTCGCCTACTCCTCCATCGCCAAGCGCATGCGCTCCTCCGGCGCCTACCCAGGCGGCAGCCGCTCCTTCCTCGCCTTCGCCCGTGAGGGCTTCACCGTAGTCTCCGACCGCGATCTCTTCCCGGACGACACGGTCAGCATCACCGATTTCAAGATGCTCGCCGCCTTTGACCGCGCGACCGTCTTCAAATACGCCGCAAGTCTTCTCTCGGCGGTCGGCTGCTCGCTCTCAGCCCCCTTCGCCCAGTCGGTGAAGGACGAATACATCCGCATGAGCAAGGTCACCGACGTCCGCTTCACCGGCGAGGCCATCAGCGCCGAGGTGGAGGGGCACCACGTCATCATCGGTGACGACGCCGCCATGCGCCGCGCCGGGTTCCACACCACGCGCCTCCCCACCCGCACGCCGGTCTACGTCGCCATCGACGCCACCCTCGCCGCGGTCTTTGCCATCAACTATAATCCCGACCCGGACACCGAATATTCCCTGCGGCTCCTCATCAAGAATCTCCGCATCCCGGTCATCGCCGCGCGCGACTTCAACATCACGGTCGACCGTGTGGAAAAATCCTTCCGCGTGCGCGAAGGCGTGATCGTCTGCCCGCCCATCGAGACCCGCGTGGCTCTCGCCAACCCCGACCGCTCGACCGAGGCCTCCGGCGTGGTCTTCCTCAAGGAAGGTCTGCGCCCCATCGCCGAGACCGTCGAGGGCGCCCGCCGCTTCCGCATCGCCTCCGCGGCGACGCTCATCACCGGCGCGCTTGCAGGCGTCATCGGCCTGCTCCTCTCGATCGTCCTGCTCGCTAACGGCTGGCTTGCCTCCCTGACCCCCCTGAATCTCTTCGTCTTCCAGCTTCTCTGGTCGCTTCCCGCCTTCACCCTGACGCTTTGGGCAAAAAAATATTAAAATTGCTGTTTGATTCGCAAAAATAACGATTGCAATTTGTTCGCTTTTATTATATAATGGTGATAAGTGACCGGCGACCGGGGCGGTATGCCTCTTTTCTCCCGCTTATGGAACGTCTGTACTGAAGAATGAAAAAGAAAATAAAATAAGGAGAGTTCTGAATTTCATGGCTGCATATTCTATTGACAAGATCAGAAACATCTGCCTGCTCGGCCATGTCGGAGACGGCAAGACCGCTCTGACCGAGAGCATGCTCTACCTCACTCGCGCCACCGATCGTCTCGGCAAGGCGTCTGACGGCAACACCGTCTGCGACTTCGACCCCGAAGAGGTCAAGAGACAGTTCTCCATCTCCACCGCCATCGCTCCCGTCGAATACAACGGTTACAAGGTCAACGTCCTTGACTGCCCCGGCTTCTTCGACTTCGTCGGTGAAGTCTACGAGGGTATGCGCGTTGCCGACGTCGGCTGCATCGTCGTTTCCGGTAAGGGCGGCATCAACGTCGGCTCCGAAAAGTCCTGGAAGATGCTCTCCAAGGCCGGCCTTCCCAAGTTCTTCTACATCGGCAAGATGGACGAAGAACACGCCGACTACCACAAGGTCGCTTCTGCTCTGCGCGAAAAGTTCGGCATTTCGGTCTGCCCGGTCGTCTTCCCTGTCATGAACGGCACCAAGGTCGAATGCGTTGTCGATATCGTCTCCAAGAAGGCCTACAAGGCCGACGGTCTCAAGACCACCGAAGTTCCTGTCCCGGCCGAAGCTGAGGAATACATTGAAGAATACCGCGCCATCATCTCCGAAAACGCTGCCGAAGCCAGCGAAGAGCTGATGGAGAAGTTCTTCGAGGGTGAAGAATTCACCGAGCAAGAAATGCTCATGGGCATCCAGGCCGGCGTCAAGTCCGGTTCCATCTGCCCGGCGTCCGGCGGCTGCGCTTACACCGGTGCGGGCACCATCTCCTTCCTCGAAGGCATCATCAACTATGCACCGAACCCGGCCGAGGGTCAAAACGACATGACCGCCGATGGCGACGAATTCAAGCTCGATCCGTCCGGTGCTCCCGCCCTCTACGTCTTCAAGAACGTCGCCGACCAGTACGGCAGACTTTCCTACTTCCGCGTTGTTTCCGGCAGCGTTACCGGCGACCTCACCCTCGTCAACTCCCGCTCCGGCGCCAAGGAAAAGATGGGCCACGTTTACATGATCCGCGGCAAGAAGTCCATCGAAGTTGACTCCATCTCCGCCGGTGACATCGGCGCTGTCTCCAAGCTGACCGATACCCTCACCTGCGACACCCTCTCCACTGCCGGCGACCTCACCCTCGCCTCCATCGAATTCCCGCACACCTGCTATTCCCGCGCCATCGTCGCCAAGGGCGGCAACGAAGACAAGATCTCCACCGGTCTCAACCGCCTCAAGGACGAAGATCCCTGCCTGGGCATCGAGAACAACGCCGAGACCCACGAACAGATCATCTCCGGCATGGGCGATATGCACATCGAAGTCATCTGCTCCAAGCTTAAGGCCAAGTTCGGTGTCGAAGTTGCCACCACCGAGCCGAGAATCGCTTACCGTGAAAAGATCCGCAAGAAGGTCGAAAAGCAGGGCCGTCACAAGAAGCAGTCCGGCGGCAGCGGCCAGTTCGGTGACGTTTGGATCCGCTTTGAGCCGGGCGAAGAGCTCGACCTCGAGTTCGCTGAAGAAGTTTTCGGCGGCAGCGTTCCGCGTCAGTACTTCCCGTCGGTTGAAAAGGGTCTGCGCGACTCCATCAAGAAGGGCGTTCTCGCCGGTTACCCGGTCGTCAACCTCAAGGCCACCCTTCACGACGGCTCCTATCACCCGGTCGACTCCCAGGATATCGCCTTCCAGATGGCTGCCCGTATCGCTTACAAGGCCGCTATGCGGGAAGCCAACCCCGTGATCCTCGAGCCCTACGGCACCCTCAAGGTTTACGTGCCGGATGAATACATGGGCGACATCATCGGTGACCTCAACAAGAGACGCGGCCGCGTCATGGGTATGAACCCGTTTGAAGACGGCCTCCAGGTCATCGAAGCCGAAGTTCCGTTCTCCGAAATGAGCTCTTACGCCATTGACCTGCGCTCTATGACCCGCGGCTGGGGCAGCTTCGATCTCGATTTCGTTCGTTACGAAGAGACTCCGCCGGCAGTTCAGGCTACCATCATTGAGGAAGCCAAGAGCAGAATGGAAGAGGACGATGACGAATAAGTTTTAACTGTCCGCGGCGCTCCGCTTTGCGGGGCGCCCGACACTTCAATACATCCTTTTACTTCAGGAGGTAATTTTCATGAAATCGAATTTTACCAGACTATCCGCTCTGTTTTTATCGATTTTACTGATCGCCACCATGTTTGCCGCCTGCGGCAAATCCGGTGACGAGGGAACGGGCGAGATCCCCAAGGTGGACCTCGAATTGCCCGCCACCTCCTCTTCCGCACCGAGCGCCAACCCCGCCGCGGCAGAGACCGATCCTTCCACCGAGGGTGAGCCCTCCACCGAGGTAGACCCCTCCAGCGAGACTGACACCGAACCCTCCACCGAGGAACAGTCCGCCATGGCCAAAACCACCAACACCGTCAACCTCCGTGACAGCGGTTCCACCGAAGGCACCATCCTCACCCAGGTTCCCAGAGGAGCTATCGTCACTCTGCTCGACACCTCCGACAGCGAGTGGTACAAGATCAGCTACAACGGCAACGAAGGCTACGTCAAGGCTGAGTACCTCACCGTCAGC
>JAKSPX010000094.1 GCA_024404415.1 Clostridia bacterium
ACCCGTTGAGGTCGCGGCCCGCACCAAGGCCATGACCGAACGCACGGAAAGCCGCGGCGGCTGGGCGGTGGGCACCGGCAACAGCATCCCGCCCTACGTTCCCATGCCGCAGTATTTCGCCATGCTGAAGGAAGCGCTCGGGTATCACCCGTTGGAGGATTGACATGAAGATCGCATTTTTAGGGGACAGCATCACCATGGGGTATGCGCTGAAGGACATGAAGGACCGCTTCCCGACGCTGATCGCCAAAGCTTGGGACATAGAGGAATTGAATTTCGGCATCCCGGGGACGCTGGTCGCCAAGGCCGGCATGGGCAGGGAAAACGGAAGCGCCTTCCTTGACCGGGCGGAAACTATCCGGGGCGCCGACCTTGCCTGCATCTTCGGTGGCACCAACGATTATTTCTGGAGCGATACCCCCATCGGAGAGGGCGAGGCGGAGGAGAAGTATTTTGACTTTGCCGTGCGTTCGCTCATGAAAAGCGCCGAAGAATGGGGCATGAATGAAAAAACGCTCTTCATCACGCCCTATAAGCACCACGGCGTCGGGAATTTCAAGGGCGGCGAGACCTATAATACCGCCTCCGAGCACGATACCACCGAGGTCAATTTCGTCGGCCACGTCTTGGAAGATTACGTGAATACCATCCTGAAAGCCGCCGAAGAAACCGGCTTCCGGGTGCTGGACCTTTACCACAGAAATGATTTTGACTGGAAGACCATGACGCTCGACGGCTGTCACCCGAATCCCGCGGGGCATCGGTGGCTCGCCGATCAGGTCGAAAAAGCGCTCGAAGAAATGAGGTAAGGAATATGAAGATCCTTCTGGATAAGAACTGGACGGTCGCCGGTTCGTGGCCGTTCACCGTTTTGCAGGGCGCGTCGGTCGAGACCGGGGCGCGCTTCGCGGGCGTCACGCCGCGCATTCCGGCAAAGGTGCCCGGCAGCGTCTATGATGACCTATTACGCGCGGGGCTCATCGAAGACCCTTATTATGAATGCAATTCCATCAAATGCGAGTGGGTCGCCAACCGCTTCTGGAGCTATCAGACCACTTTCCAAAAGCCCGAGACGGCGGGAAAGCGCGTCCGCCTCGTCTTAAAGGGCATCGACTACCACGCCCACGTCTATTTTAACGATCAGAAAATTGCCGAGCACGTCGGGATGTACGTCCCGTGTGTCACCGACGTGACCGATCTTCTCCGCGAGGGTGAAAACTGCCTGACCGTGGTGCTTGAAAACGCGCCGGACGAAATGGGGCAGATCGGCTACACCAGCCGCACCTTCACCCAGAAGTCGCGCTTCGGGTATAAATGGGACTTCGCGACCCGCCTTGTCAACCTCGGCCTTTACGATATCGTCTATCTCGATATCGCGGACGACCCCATTGAGGATCTCTTTGTCCGCACGACGAAAGACGGAGAAGTGAAGATCACCGCGAAGAATCAACATCTTTCCGCAAGCCTTTCCTTTGGTGGAAAAGAGCTTACAAAAGGCGAAAGCGATCAGGGCGAGCTCATTTTGAAGATCGAAGAGCCGAAGCTCTGGTACCCGAACGGGTACGGCGAACAGATGCTTTATGACCTTGTGATCAGGACGACCGACGACGAAAAGGCCATGAAGGTCGGCTTCCGCACGCTGGAATATCAGAAGCCGGTCTGCGACACCGAGGACGTCCTTCCCTACGTCCCGGTCTTCAACGGCAAAAAGATCTTCATCAAGGGCGTCAACATGACCCCGCTTGACCACATGTACGGCTGTGTGACGAGGGAACGCTACAAAAAGCTTCTCCTGCTTGCGAAAAAAGCCAACGTCAACCTCATCCGCGTGTGGGGCGGCGGCATCATCGAAAAAGAGGATTTCTACGACCTCTGCGATGAAATGGGCATCATGGTCTGGCAGGAATTCATCCAGTCCTCCTCGGGCATCGACAACATCCCCTCCAAACGCCCGGAATTTTTAGAGCTTGCGGCCAAAACTGCCCGCGCCGCCGTCACCGAAAAGCGCAACCATACCTCGCTCACCTATTGGAGCGGCGGAAATGAACTGATGTCGGAAAACGACAAGCCCTCGACCTTTGAGGATGAGAACCTCGCCATGCTCAAGGCCATCGTGGACGAGCTTGATCCCGATATCCTCATGCTCCCGACCTCGGCCTCCGGCCCTCACGAATGGTTCGACCCCGATCACCCGGAGGAGAATCAGGATATCCACGGCCCGTGGACCTACGGGGGCGTGGAAGAACACTACGGTCTATATAACCGCTCCACCATCATGCTCCACAGCGAATTCGGCGTGGACGGCGTTTCCAATCTCTCTTCTCTTCTCACGGTGCTCGCGCCTCAAAACCGCAAGCCCGCGAGCGTCCGGGATAACTTCACCTGGCGGCACCACGGCGAGTGGTGGGATACCTACGGCGTGCGCGAAAAGCCGCTCTTCGGCGAGATCGACGACCTGGAAACGCTCGTGAAGCTCAGCCAGTATCTCCAGGCCGAGGGCATCCGCTACGCCATCGAGGCTCACCGCAGAAGAAGCGATTCATCTGCCCCGGCGAGACTTGCCGAAGGAGAGCTTTTTGCCTTCAAAAAGCAGGCCTCCATCGGCTCCATCGTCTGGCAGATCAACGAGCCGTGGCCCTGCACGGCCTGCACCTGCATGGTGGATTATTACATGAATCCCAAGCTGGCGCTTTCCTTCTTCCGGGACGCCGAGGAGCCGCTCCACGTCTCCATGCGCTATGATAAACTGGTGTGGAAAAAGGACGAGACTTTTGAAGGGTACGTCTTCACCCATGACGATAAAGAAGAGGGCTTTGACCGCGTTTCCGTCCGCGTCCTGGGCGATTCCGGCGCGATAAAGCCGACGCTCGAAGGCAACAAAGTGAGCTTCAAAACGCCCGAAGAGGGCGAGGGCTTCACGGTGGTCTGCTCGCTTTTCAAAGGGAATGAGGAAAAGAAATCGGTCTACACCTTCCTTTATACCGACGAAGAGGGCAAGGCTTACCGCACGCCGCTCCTCAAAGCCTATGATGCCTATGAAAAGAGGGATCTTACGTGATCAGAATCGGTCAGATCGGCATCGGCCATAACCACGGCGAGGCCAAGATGCTCGCCGTCCGCAAACGTCCCGACCTCTTTGAAGTCGTGGGATACGCCGAAGAGGACGAAAGCTGGGTCGAAAAACGCGGCGGCAATAAGGGCTATGAGGGCCTTCCGCGCCTCTCGGTCGAGGAAGTCATCGAAAAAAGCGACGCCATCCTCGTCGAGTGCGACGTATGGAACCTCACAAAATACGCTTCCATGTGCATTAAAGCGGGCAAACACATCCACATGGATAAGCCCATGAGCGGCACCCTGGAAGAATGCAAAGCCCTTCTGGATGAAGCCGAGGAAAAGAAGCTGGTCGTCCAGATGGGGTATATGTATCGGTATAACCCCGCGGTCAGACGTCTGATCGACGCCTACCGGAAGGGCGACCTCGGCGAGATCACCTCCGTCAACGCCGAAATGAGCACTTTCCACGCGGTGGCCTACAAAAAATGGCTCACCAATTTCGAGGGCGGCATCATGTATATCCTCGGGAGCCACCTGATCGATCTGATCGTCTATCTCTTAGGCGAGCCGGATCACGTGACCTCCTTCATGAAGCACACCGGCCTCGACGGCGTGGATTTCCCGGACAACACCCTCGCGGTGATGGAATACGGAAACGCGCTTGCCAGAGTCTTCGTCTCGTCGGTCGAGGTCAACGGCTGGGGCAGGAGGCAGTTCATGGCGGCGGGCACCAAGGGCACGGTGAATATCGTGCCGCTGGAAAACAAGATCACCATGACCTATTCCGACCTCTCCATCGCCCAAAATGAATATGAGGACATGAAGATCACGCCGGATATCGCCGACGTTCCCAAGGACGCAAGATACGACGACATGATGGCGGATTTTTACGATTACATCATGGGCACCAAAGAAAATCCCTTTACCTACAAGCACGATCTTGCCGTGGCAAGAACCATCGAAAGAGTCATCAAGGGGGATAAATAAATGCTTTACGATATGAAAAATAAAGTCGCCTTCGTCACGGGTGCGGGCGGCTACATCGGAAACGCCGTGGCGCGTCACCTCGCCTCCGACGGCGCGAAGGTCGCCGTGTGCGATATCAACACCGAAACGGCCATGAAGACCGTCGATCAGATCAGAGCCGCGGGCGGCGAAGCCGAGGCCTTTGCCATCGACGTGATGAGCTCCCAAAGCGTGGATGCCGTCATGGCGGCCGTGGTCGAAAAATGGGGCGGCGTGGATATCTCCATCCACGTGGCCGGCGGCTCGGCGCGCATCGCAGGCAAGGACGCGGACTACTGCAACCTCGTCGGCAAGGGCGACCGCTGCATCGAGATCGTCCTCGGCGTCAACCTTCTCGGCGCGCTTTACGTCAGCCGCGCGGCGGCAAGGCAGATGATCGCGCAGGGGAGAGGCGGCAGGATCATCAATTTCTCCTCCATCGTCGGGAAAAACGGCCTTGTGGACGCGGTGGATTACGCGGCGGCCAAGGGCGGCGTGATCGGCATGACCCCCGCGCTTGCAAAAGAACTCGGCGAATATGCGATCACCGTCAACTCTGTCGCGCCCGGCGTGGTCTCCCGCCCGAAAAACGAGCAGGACGGCCCCTATGAGCTGGAAACCAATTTCTTACATAAAAAGTGCCTGGCTGACGACGTGGCCGACCTCGTCTCCTTCCTCGTTTCGGACAAGGCGCGCTTTATCACCGGCCAGACCTACGTCATCGACGGCGGCAGAAGCCTTGCCATGAAGGGATCGGACTGATGGAACTTTCCAAAGCCCATTTCGAGATCGGCGAATACCTCGCCTACGGCCTCTATGAGGATGAATCTGCCCCGCTTTTCGCCCGCAAGTGCCGCGGCCTTCGCCGGTATTATGAAAATATCACGCCGCCGGAATATCACGGTGCACCGTTATATCCCTCGGGTTGTTTCCGTCCCGAAACGGCGGTCTTCCCGCATTATCTCACCGGCTTCACGGTGGACGGAAATCGTCTCCGCGAAAAGAGCCGGGAGCTGACCGAGACCATCGACCACTCGGTCTTCTGGACCTACCATTCCTTCGTGCCGCGGGAGCACACCGTCGCGGGGGATATGTACACCCATTCCATGCCGCATTATGAACGCATTCTTGCCGAAGGGCTGGATCATTACCGGGTCAGGGTCGAAAATATGCAGGACGCGACCCTCCGCGAAGGTCTTCTGGATCTTCTCTGCGGGCTTGAAACGTATCACGAGCACATTCTTACGTATCTGGAAAGCGTCGGGGCGGAAAAGCGGCTGATCGAAGCGCTTCGCGAGGTGCCCTTCAAGCCCGCGCGGAATCTGTATGAAGCGGTCGTCGCGTGGAACTACGTTCTGTATCTGGACGGATGCGATAACCTCGGCGCGGTCGCGGCGGGCCTTGGGCCTTACGACAAGGGCGAGAATATTGATGACCTCTTAGATTGCCTCTATCAGAATCTCGATGACAACCACGGCTACTCCATGCAGCTCGGTTACGAGGTCAACCGCCTGACAGTGCCTGCTATCCGTGCGGTCAAGGGCAAGCGCCGCCCGATGATCGAGCTTTTCGTGGACGAGGAAACGCCGGACGAGGTGTGGGACGCGGCCATGGAGGGCGTCCTTTCGGGAAACGGCCAGCCCGCGTTTTATAACAAGGCGGCCTATAAAGCTCTCTTCCCGAAGCGTTTCCCGGAAGTCAAAGAAGAAGACCTCCGGCAGTTCTGCGGCGGCGGCTGCACCGAAATGATGCTTGCCGGCCTTTCGTGCGTCGGCTCGCTCGACGCGGGCATCAACCTGATGGTCATTTTCGAGCGCACCCTCCACAACACTTTGGAAAAGGCGGCGGATTTTAAAGGCTTTTACCGCGCCTTCGTAGAAGATATCCATCAGGATACCGTCAGGGTCATGCGCGCCATCGCCCTTTCGCAGAAGGAACGCGCAAAATGGAATCCCGTCCCGATGCGCACCCTCCTCATCGACGACTGCATCGAAAAGGAAAAGGATTACAACGCGGGCGGCGCGAGATACATGTGGAGCATCATCAATTTCGCCGGGATGATCAACGTCATCGATTCTCTCCTCGCCGTGCGCGACCTGGTGTTTGAAGAAAAGGCCTATTCGCCCTCGGAATTTTTGAAACTGCTGGGTGAAAACGACGAGACGCTCCTCAAAAAATGCCGCCGGAACGAAAATGCCTTCGGCCGCGACCTCGACGAGGTCAACGAATTTGCCAGGGCCTTCTCGCACACGGTCTATGATTTCTTAAAGGAAGAGAAGCCTTTCTTCGGTCTCGGGTTCCTCCCGGCCTCCATCCAGTTTGAATCCTACGCCCGCGCGGGGAAGGACATCGGCGCGACGCCCGACGGGAGACGGAGGGGAGAAGCGCTCTGCGATTCGCTCGCGGCTATCTTCCATAAGGACACGGCGGGGCCGACAGC
>JAKSPX010000095.1 GCA_024404415.1 Clostridia bacterium
TCGGCCTTGCGCAGGCGCTTGTCGGCGACCCCGAAGTCCTGCTCCTCGACGAGCCCACCGTCGGCCTCGACCCGATCCAGATCATCGAGATCCGCAACGTCATCAAGGACCTCGGCAAAAAGAGGACCGTCATCCTTTCCAGCCACATCCTCTCCGAGATCCAGCAGATCTGCGGCCGCGTTCTGGTCATCAACAAAGGCCAGCTCATCGCCAACGACACGCCGGACAACCTCGCCCGCACGGTCGAAAGCGAACACCGCTACAATCTGCGCGTCTCCGGCAATCCCGAGACCGTCATGTCCATCCTGCGCGGTCTTTCCGGCATGAAGTCGGTGCAGGCGCTCGGCTCCAAGGAATACGGCTCCAGCGACTACCTGATCACTTCCCGTGAAACTCAGGATGTCCGCAAGGACGTTTTCAATGCGCTTGAAAGAGCCGATCTGCCGGTCCTGCAGCTCACGCCCGTCGGCGCGACGCTGGAAGACATCTTCATCAAGCTGACCGGTCAGCGCGTCGTCGAAGACGAAGGCAAGGCCACCCGCGCCCGCAGAAGCCGCAAGAAAGCCGCTGAGGAAGACGCCAACTCTTCCATCACCCTTTCCGACGAAGCCAAGGCTGCCGACCGCGTCAAGGCGAAGAAGAGCAAAAAGGAGGAATAACCGTTGATCGCCATTTATAAAAGAGATCTGAAGGCGCTTTACAAGACGCCTGTCGGATATGTTTTCAGCGGGACGCTGCTGCTTTTATTCTACGTCCTTTTCTACGTTTACAACATCTACACCACCCAGACCGCGGACATCTCGGTCGTCATGGGCAACCTGATCTACTGGCTGTTCCTGCCCATCCCGATCCTGACCATGCGTCTGATGACCGAAGAATACCGTCAGAAGACCGACCAGCTCCTCCTTACCGCTCCGGTGAGCTGCATGTCCATCGTGCTCGGCAAGTTCCTTGCCGGTATGGTGTCCTTCCTCATCACCATCGTCCTGAGCCTGGCCATCCCGGTCATCATCACCATCTACGGTGAGCTCCTCGGCTGGACCATGATCGGCAACTACATCGCCCTCATCGCCGCCGCCAGCACCTTCCTCTCCATCGCGCTTTTCATCTCCTCGCTGACCGAAAACCTTCTGGTTTCCATCATCGCCAACTGGGGTATCTTCATCGCCCTGATCTATCTGGACGACGTCGCCGCCCTCACCGGCAACACTGTGATCGAAAACATCGCGGCGAGCCTCTCTCCCTTCTCCCGTTTCCAGAGCTTTGCCTACGGCCAGTTCAGCCTCGGAGATTTCATTTACTACATCAGCGTTGCGGCGCTCTTCCTCTTCCTCGCGTCGCGCGTGCTTGAGAAAAAGCGTTACAGCTGATCCGGGGAGGCAAGAATCATGAAAAAATTCCAAATGAGCACCAAGTTCAAATACGGCGCTTCTGCCACCGCTTTCACCGCCATCGTGATCGTCGCGATCATCCTCGTCAACCTTCTCGCCAGCGTCGTCACCGACCGCTTCAACCTGAAAGCCGACATGACCGCCGACCAGCGCTACGACATTTCCGACGCCACCGTCGAAATGCTCCAGAACGTCCAGAACGACATCACCATCTACATGCTGGCTCCCCGCGCCGACGTGGTCGACACCAACCAGATGCTCGGCATCTACGGTCCCAGCATCGGCTCCATCCTTGACCGTTATCCAGGTCTCTCGAACGGCAAGGTCAAGGTCGAGTACATCGACATCGAGAGAAACCCCGCCTTTACGCAGGGCTTCCAGCTCGGTGAGATCTCCGAATACTCCATCCTCGTCAAGAGCGACGCCGCTTATCGCCTCCTGACCTACTACGATTACATCTACTTCCGCGCCGCCGACAGTTACAGCGAAGAACAGCCCGTCGGCCTCAACCTTGAGCATGCGCTCGCTTCCGCCATTTACTACTGCGACACCGGCAGCAAGCGCAACGCTGTCCTCCTCGACGGTAAGGGTGAGAAGAACGGCAAGGGCGGCGGCGAAGGCTCCAAGCTGGTCGCTTTCCTCGAAGCCAACAACTTCAACGTCCTCTATGTCAACCTGACCACCGATCCGCTTCCCGAGAATACCGACCTCATCGTCGTCAATTCTCCCGAAAAGGACTATTCCTCCGATGAACTCGCCATCATCGACAAATACCTCAATCAGGATCTCGGCAAGGTCATCATTTCGGCCGGTACCGAAAGCAAAGATGCCACCAACCTGCTTTACTACATCAAGGAATACGGCATCACCGTCACCGACCAGGCCATTTACGACACCATCAACAGCCGCACCGGTCATCCCGAAGCGGTCAAGCTCTCGGTCGTCAACTCCGAAGTCATGCAGAGTCTCGCTTCCCTTGAGACCATGCTGATCTTCCCGAATAGCGTGAAGATGACCAGCATCGACACCGCCGGTACCGGTTGGAGCCGCACCGACCTGCTCACCACCAATGCCACCGCCTTCACCAAGACGGTCGACCTGGAACGTGATCCGCTCACCGTTTCCAAAGCCGTTACCGATGAATCCGGTGCCTTCAGCGTGGCGACCCTCCTCACCAGAAAGCCCACCGTCGAGACCGTCGGTGACGAGACCAGCGGCAAGCTGCTCCTGCTCTCCTCTTCGGATGCTCTCAGCGACGCCTACTTCTCCAGCTCCTCCTATACCAACTGGAGCTTCATGTCCATCCTGTTAAGCGACTTCTTCGGCGGCAACGACCTCTCCGCTTTCAAGTACAAGCTCTTCACCAACAGCGAACTGGTCACCCTCGAAACCGACCGTCAGGTCATCCTCGGCGTGTTGATCGCCATCCCGGTGCTCCTGCTTGCAGGCGGCGTTGTGGTTTACTTCAAGAGAAAAAATATGTGACCCAAACCTTTGCCCGTGTGTTTGAAACACACGGGCAAAGTTATAAGAGAAAGGCAGTTTCATGAAAAAGACTTACAGTGAATTCACCCGTGGCGGCATCACCGTCCGCTATGAGACGGACGACGCCGGGCGCATCGGCTACATTCTCTATCCCTCCGACATGACGCCCGCAGAAAAAGACTGTGCCGTCGAGCCGCTGGTTCAGACCTATATCCGCGGTGACAATATGCCTACCGCCTTTGCCAACGGCAGCAGCCTCGCTTCCTCCGCCTCCACCTTTGACTTTCACTTTGCCTCTCAGGTTACCGAAGGCGACAATATCATCACCATCCTGAAAGACGAGCTCCACAACCGCGAAGCGCGCCACACCCTCGTCTTTTCGCCCGCTTACCGCGCCATTGAAAGCTACACCGAGCTTGAAAACACCGGCGACGCTCCCTTCACCGTAGAGCTGCTCTCCAGCGCCTCCTTTGGCGGACTCACGCCCTTTGACGCGGGCGAGGCCGTCGACACGCTCGAACTCTACACCGCCACCAGCTCCTGGAGCTCCGAAGGCCGTCTGGTCTCCGAGACCATCGAGGATGCCAACCTCGAAACGAGCTGGTCGCGCTTCGGTACCCGCGTGAAGAAGATCCACCAGCGCGGCTCCATGCCGGTGCGCGGATATTTCCCGTTCATGGCCATCCGCGATAAGATCCGGGACGTCACCTGGGCCGTGCAGGTCGCCTGCCCCTCCTCCTGGCAGATCGAAGCGCGGAGAAACGACTTCGGTCTCTCTCTCGACGGCGGCCTGATCGACTACGATGAAGGCCAGTGGGCAAAGGAACTCAGACCCGGTGAGAGCTTCCGCACGCCCTCCATGTACATCACGGTTGGCAAAGGCTCCGCCGAAAAGGTCGCCCAGCAGATCCTCGACCTGCATGAGCGCAACCGCTCCAAGCTTCTGAAATTGCCCCCGGTCATGTTCAACGAATACTGCACCACCTGGGGCGTGCCGAGCCACGAAAACCTCTCCAAGATCGTGAAAAAGCTCGAAGGCAAGGGCATGGAATACCTCGTCATTGACGCAGGCTGGTACAAAAACGACAAGTACGACTGGTCGCAGACCGGCGGCGACTGGGTCGTTGCCGAAAAGCTTCTTTTCCCCGAGGGCTTCCAGGCCACCGTCGATATGATCAAAAAGGGTGGCATGATCCCCGGCCTCTGGTTTGAATCCGAGACCTGCGGCCCGAAATCCGACATGCATGAGCGCGAGGATATGCTCCTCAAGCGCAACGGCGCCGTGATCGACACCGGCAGCCGCCGTTTCCTTGACCTGCGCAAGCCGGAAGTGAAGGCCTACATGGATGAACGCATCATCGGCCTTCTCAAAAAATACGGCTTCGGCTACATCAAATCCGACTACAACGATTGCATCGGCACCGGCTGTGACGGCGCGGAATCGCTCGGCGAGGGCCTTCGCCAGAATATGATCGGCGCACAGGACTTCTACCGCCGCCTGCGCGATGCCATCCCCGACATCACCATGGAAAACTGCTCCTCCGGCGGCCACCGCCTCGAGCCTTCCATGATGGGCCTTTTCGACATGGCCTCCTTCTCCGACGCGCACGAATGTGTCTCCATTCCGATCATTGCCGCCAACCTGCACCGCCTGATCCTGCCCATTCAGTCGCAGATCTGGGCTGTTCTGCACGGAAGTGACTCGCTCCGCCGCCTCCACTACTCGGTAGTCAACACCTATCTCGGCGCCATGTGCCTCTCGGGCGACATCTACTCCATGAACGACGAGCAGTGGGCGCTGGTCGACCGCGACATCGCCTTCTACCGCAAGGTGCGCCACATCATTGCGCACGGTACCTCCGAGGTGAAGCAGCCCGGCCTGACCGGCTACTCCAAGCCCAAGGGCTACCAGACCGTCCTGCGCAAAGGCGAAAGCGGCGACGCGCTCCTCACTGTGCACACCTTTGCAGGCGAGCTTCCGGAATATATCGAGATCCCGGTCGGCGAGCTTCAGATCAAGGAGGCCGTGACCAGCGAAAATAACGAGATCACGCTTGAAAACGGCATCCTCCGCATCCAGCTCAAAGCCAACTTCGAAGCCATTGCCGTCTGGCTCGGATAATTGTTCCTGAAAGGAGAGAAATATGTATCCGCTTCCGGATTACATCCGTCCCTTCGCCGCAAATCTCCGCACGGACAAGGCCGTTTTTACCTACTCGCTTCAATGCTCCTGCGGCAGCGAGTCCTTTTACCTCTATGAAAACAAGCATTCCGAAGAGGAGAGGGCGCTGATTACCCAATATGAAGCTTCCATGCCGAAAACCGGGCTTCATACGATTCACAGCGGCATCGGCAAGGACGGGAAACCCTATTACTATATCCGCATCCTCGGGATCTTCAAAAAATACATCACCTTCCCCGAACCCCCGTATTTCATGGATATCCACGTGGTCAAGGCAGTCTGCCCGGATTGCGGGAAGGAGATCCTGCTTTTTGACAGTCGCCTTGATGAAGGCGAAGCACTCACCGACGAAGTGCGTGCCTACACACCGCATTTCTCCGCTAAAAAGCCCCAGCCGACCAAAGTGACCGTCAAAGCAGACTACATCGTGGAAAACGGCGAAGAATTTGCCACGGATATCCGCATTTACGCCGATAAAGCGCTCAGATCTTCTTTTGAATTAAGCTGAATATCGGTCCCATAAAAAGGGGCTGTAAAAAACTCACAAGACCCTGTCATTCCGAGCCAGCGCCGCAGCGTTGGCTCGGGAATCCGTTCTTCTAATAAAGGAGAATACGGATTGCCACGACCATCCTGCAGGAATCAAACCAGTCCGCAGACTGGTTTGTGGTCTCTCAATGACAAGTGAGTTTTTTACAGCCCCTTGATTTTCATATATTCAGTTTCCGTCGTTTCTTCGGAGATCCTCGCCGACCAGCAAAAGATCGCTCAATGATCCCGCGATGCGGCTTTCCACCTGCGCGGAATAGCGCGCGGCGAGCTCTTCCGGCTTGAGGCAGGAGACCACGACTGTACTCTTCTGCAAAGCTGTGCGTTCATCGAGCAGGCGGGAGAGGAAGGGGGTATTCTGCGGCGAGCCGTATTCAGCGCCGAGGTCGTCGAGCACCAGAAGGTCGGCCTCGAAGCAGGCGTTGAGATCCTCCACCTCCTCCTCGGTCGCGTGGCCGAAGCGCGCGCGATCCTGCACGGAAAACATCTGAATAGCCGACATGCAATGCACGTAATAGCCCTTGCCGATCACCTCGCGTGCCACCGACGCGGCGAGGAAGGTCTTGCCGACGCCGCAGCCACCGTGGAGATAGATGCCCATGCCGCTTCCGGGCTGGAAGCCGCGGGCAAAATCCAGGCACTGGTCGTAGACGAAATCGGCGCTGATACGCGGGGAGGTCTCGTAGAGTGAATTGATGATCTCCGGGTAAAGTTCAAAGGAAAAGCGTGAGAAACTGGCCTCGCCGAGGTAAAAAGCGTATTTTTCAAGCA
>JAKSPX010000096.1 GCA_024404415.1 Clostridia bacterium
TGCGCACGGTGAGCACGTTCTGTGCCTTGTGCAGCATTTTCTTACCGTTCCATAAGCCATCATCAACCCACAGCTCGCTGAACTCAGGGAGATATTTGGAGACGGGATCATCAAGCGAGAGCTTGCCCTCGCCGATCAGAGCGCCGACGGCCATGGAGACAAAGGTCTTGCTCACCGAATACATCCGGTGGAATTCACCTTCCTTGAAAGGGGCGGCGTAGCCCTCGGCAAAGACCTTGCCGTGGCGCAGGAAAACAAAGCTGTGTAAGGCGAGCTCGCGGGCGCGGACATCGTCGAGAAAGGTGGAGACGCATTTGGGGGAGACTCCCGCGGCGGCGGGGCTGGTGAAGGTCAGAATATCTTTGGACATGATTTCACTCCTTGTTTTCTTCGGTATCCGGGTCCTCAAAGACGGGAAGCTCTTCCTCACTGAGGGCCTCGGGCGGAACGCGGCGGGTGGGATCGTAGCGGAAGGCGCGGCAGTGCGCGCCGGGGGAGACGGGACCTTTTTTCTCACAGATGCCGTGATCCTCGTCCAATTCATAGTACCGGGTGCAGTAGACGCAGCGCGGCTCGGTGTTTTTGTCGAAAAGCAAGTGGATCTTCCCCTCTCAGGTGGATTGGTGTTTCCTATATTATACATGATTGCGCGCGTAATTCAAAGCTTTTTTTCTGAAACGAGGGGAAATATAAAAACGAGACTGCATAGAAGGGAAAAAAGCAGGAATGTCCCGGGGGATGGAAATGACGGAAAAGATAACGGAAAGGTAACTGCTGCGGGGACGGAAACGGGGAAAAGGCGCGTGAAAAGAAAGGTGTAGAATGCCGACAAAAGGCCGTGGAGGAGCTTGCCGATAAAATAGAAGCGGAAGGAGACCGGCTTTTCGCCCTGAAAGGAAAGCGCCTGGAAGTGCACCGAAAGCCCCGCCCACCCGAGAAGGAAGGAGGAGAGGATCAGCTTTTCGGAAAGGTCGCCGCTTGCGGCACTGATGCGCGTAAGGCCGCCGGTCATTTCGATGAGACCCGAGAGAAGACCTTCAGCGGTTTCCCGGGAAAGTCCCGAAAGACGCGAAAGAAGCATTGCGGTGCGGGGAAGAAGGCCGCATTCGCGTAAGACGCATATCACGGCGGAAAAAAAGACCACGAAGGCCGCGAGATTCAGAAGCGAGAGGGCAGAGGAGGCAACGGAGGAGGTAAAGGCGGCGGAAAAGGAAGGAGAGGGAGCAGACGGGACGTTTCTTTTCTCGTGAGAACGGGGATGCGGAATAAAGCGCGAGAGAAAAGCGAGCGTGAAAGCCGCCAAAAGATGGGAGAAAAAGAGGAGAAAGCCGACTTCCCACGAGGAATAGAGCGTCAGGCCGACGGAGAGCAGCAAAAAGGCGGGTCCGGCGTTATTGGAGAAAAACAAAAGCCTTTCGGCCTCATCGGAGGTAAGGCCGCCGGAGGCGTAAAGCGAGAGGGTGCTCTTCGCGCCGATCGGATATCCGCCGATCAGCCCGAGGAGCAGGGGTGACGCGGCTTCGCCCGGAAGATCAAAGAGGAGGCGCATGGGCTTTTCTGCGCGTTTCCCGAGCCTGAAAGCGGCGCCGGACGCGATAAAGAGCGAGGATATCACCATGGTCGGGAAAAGCGAGGGGATCAGAACGCGCGAGACGAGGCCGAGAGACGCCCCGACGGCTTCCCTGACCGGGGAGGCGTAGCGCAGAAATCCGTAAAATGAAAAGAGAAGGAAACCCAGCGTCAGTATGCCGGTGAAATTATGTTTTTTCATGCGCCGCTTCCTCCTTTTCTCCCGCCGCGATGCGGCATATACTGGTAGTGTACCGAAGAAACGGAATATTTTATGCTCCGTCTCTCCGCCGGATGACTAAAATGAGGCGGAGGGAGGGAAAATAGTGTTGGAAGTGAAAAGGACTTCCGACCTTCTGATACAAAAGGAATGATTCGATGATTCGGGACCTACAAGTGAAACGGGGCGAGATCTATTATGCCGACCTGTCCCCCGTCGTCGGCAGCGAGCAGGGCGGCATCCGGCCGGTACTTATCGTGCAGAACGACGTGGGCAATCGCCACAGCCCGACGGTCATCGCCGCGGCCATCACGTCGCAGACCGGCAAGAACCCCCTGCCGACGCACATCCATCTCGCGGCGCGCGTTTACGGCCTCCAGCGCGATTCGGTGGTGCTTTTAGAGCAGATCTGCACGCTGGATAAAAGGCGGCTTTTGGAACGCATGGGCCGCGTGGACGATAAGATGATGGCCGAGGTGGATAATGCCCTTGCCGTCAGCTTCGGCATGCGGACGGAATAAAAACTTCCCCTTTCGTTTGCTTTTTGCAAGCGAAAGGGGATTTCTCTGCTGCCTGAACACACAGCGCAGGAAGGCTCCCCTTTGGGGGATGCCGTCGCTTACGACGGAAGGGGGTAGCCCGAAGGGCTGTAGAGCTGGCGAGCGAAGCGAGACTGAAGGAGAGAAAAATTTGATAACCGGCAGACGGTCAAGCGTTTATAGATACCTTCTGAGCGTTTACGGCTTTGCATTTCGCCCTATGATGTGCTATACTTCCCTTAATAACGATCACAAGGGAGGTCTATTCATGAATAATCTTCGCATCGGCGTCATCAACTGGGACAGCGCCCTCCCGCCCGAGACTTTTTTCGGGCGATACATGGCGCGGTCGCTCTCGCCTTTGAAATATCACGACCGTCTGCCGTTTTTCACCGAGGTGAAGGGCGAAAACGAGGTACAGTTCCATTACCGCACGCCGGAAGAATTTGAAAAGGAGCTTTCCTATGCCGCGGAGGCGGGCATTGATTATTTTGCCCACACATGGTATTCCGAGGAAGCGCTCGGCGAAGCCGACCCGGAGTCGGGGAACGTCGATAACGTGGTCTGGGAGCTTGATTACGCGCGGAAGCTCCACCAGAAGAGCCCCCGGAATAAAAAGGTGAAGCTCTGCGCCATCCTGATCTGCATGCACGCCTATTCGGACGCGGATTTTGAAAAGCTCGCGCTGGCCATGAAAGAAGATTATTATGAAAAGATCGACGGCCGCCCGCTTCTTTACCTCTTCGGCGGTTATCGGGTGGACGTGGCTGCGAGAGCCGAAAAGGCCGCAAAGGCAATAGGGCTTCCGAAGCCTTTCGTTGCCTTCATGAGTAACGGCGCGGTGCCGGAAGGGGTCGATCCCCGCGAGGCCGACGCCGTCACCGATTATGCCTGCACGACCGGCACGCCGATCCACCGCTTCAGTGAGCTTTACGACGTGATGATCGAAAAGAACGAGGCGCGGAAAAAATACGGCACGCAGATCATCCCGCAGTTCACCATGGGCTGGGATCCCTCGCCCCGCCGCGATTCGCCCGTTCCGTGGACCAAATACGGCGACACGCCCTGCGCCGAAGGCATCACGGAAAAGGAAGTGACCGAAGGCGCGGAGAAGCTCGCCGACTGGATCAAAGCCAACCCCGACTACACCGGGACCGGCCATATCCTCACCTTCGCGTGGGATGAATTCGAGGAGGGCGGCTTCATCTGTCCGACCCTCGGGAAAGACGGTACGCCCGATACCGCGCGCCTTGGGATGTTTGAAAAAGCCGTCGAGATCTGGAAAAACACCCTCCGATAAAGATTATTCCCCTTCCGAAATTTATTTCGGGAGGGGAAACTTTTGTTCTTTACAAATGCGCGGCGGTGTGCTACAATAAACCAAACTAATGTTTGGGAGGACGGCATGGAGACCATCACCGTATTGTCCATGATATTTTCCCTCTTCGCGGCGGTCACGGGGGTGATCCTGCTGGTGAAGAGCTACAAAAGCGCAAGAAGCGACCGCTTTATCGAGGTACTGCGCGACGAGCTCCGCGACGCGAGAAGTGAACAGCGCGAGCTCTTCCGCGACGGCATCGACCACATGGAGGAAAGCTCTGCCCGCGACAAATCGCAGTATTACGAGGCGCAGGATGCGCGGATGCGCACCTTAATGCTCTCGGAGAGCAAAATGGCGGAGGAGACCTACCGGATGCTCTCCTCTCAGAACGAACGCATGGCGGAATTCACCCGCCAGAGCGAGGCCAAAATGGAGGCACTCCGCGCTTCGATGGACGCCCGCATGGCTGAACGGGAAAGCGATGCCTCCAAAAGCATGGAGGAAATGCGCAAAACGGTGGACGAAAAGTTGCAGGAGACGCTGGAATCCCGCATTTCCCAGTCCTTCCGGTTGGTGAGCGAGCGGTTGGAGCAGGTCTACCGCGGCCTCGGCGAGATGCAGACGCTGGCAAACGGCGTCGGCGACCTCAAAAAGGTGCTGACCAACGTGAAAACCAAGGGTATCCTCGGCGAATTGCAGCTCGGTGCCATTCTGGAAGAGGTGCTTTCACCCGAACAGTATGAAACCAACGCGGTCACCATTCCGGGAAGCCGCGAGCGCGTGGAATTCGCCATCAAGCTGCCCGGCAGCGGCGACGGGACGGTGCTTCTGCCCATCGACGCGAAGTTCCCCGCCGAGCCCTACCGCGCGCTGGAAGAGGCTTACACGGAGGGAGACCCCGAGAAGATCTCCGCCGCGATCCAGAATCTCATCATCCGCCTGCGCGCCTCGGCAAGAGAAATCCGCACGAAATACGTCCAGCCGCCCCACACCACCGATTTTGCCATCATGTTCCTGCCCTTTGAGGGACTTTACGCCGAGGCGGTGCGCCACGGCATGATCGAGGTCTTGCAGAGAGATTTCAAGATCAACCTCGCCGGGCCTTCGACCATGGCGGCGCTGCTTTCCAGCCTGCAGCTCGGCTTCAAAAACCTCGCCATCCAGAAGCGGTCGGCGGAGGTCTGGGACGTGTTACTTTCGGTCAAGACTGAATTTGACAAATTCGGCGACGTTCTGACCCTGACAGACCAGCGTCTGACGCAGGCGCAGGACGAACTCAACAAGCTCATCGGCACCCGCACCCGCATGATCCAGCGCAAGCTCGACCGGCTTTCCAGCCCGGGCGGGGAGGAACCCTTCCACCTCGAAAATGAATAAAGAAAAAAGAGCTCTGCCGCGGCAGAGCTCTTCATATTTGGGATTATTCTTCCGGGTCGGGGACGAGGGTGACCTTTTTCATGACCTGCGGGGTCAGGGGCTTGTCACGGAAGTTGGTGCGGGTCGCGGCGATCTCGTCGACGACCTCGATGCCCTCAACGACGTGGCCGAAGGCTGCATACTGTCCGTCGAGGAACTCGCCGTCGGCGTGCATGATGAAAAACTGAGAGGAGGCCGAGTTGGGATCCTGCGCACGCGCCATGGAGATCACACCGCGCTTGTGGGAGATGGGATTCGGAACGCCGTTGGCGGCGAATTCGCCCTTGATGTTCTCGTCCGAGCCGCCGATGCCGCTGCCGAGCGGGTCGCCGCCCTGGATCATGAAGCCGGAGATGACGCGGTGGAAGATCAGGCCGTCGTAGAAACCCTTTTCGACCAGCGTTTCAAAGTTTTTGACGGTGATGGGTGCTGCTGCGGGATCAAGCACCAGCTTGATCTGTTTGCCGTTTTCCATTTCGATGATAACCATAATGAATCTCCTTTTTATTTGTTCTTGAGTAATTCACAGGCGCGGCGGATGTCCCAATCGACCTCGTTCAAGGCCTTTTCGGCGTCTTCGCGCGATGCGCCGGAAATTTCACAGGTGATGTTGATGACGCGCTGGGTCAGCTTGGCGTTGGTGGGCCGCACGTTGATCATCATGTTTTCGTAGACCTTGCCGTTTTTGATCATGGCGGCGGTGGAAAGCATGTTGAGGACGATCTTGGTGGCGGTACCGGCCTTCATGCGGGTGGAGCCGGTGACAACTTCGGCACCGGTGGCGACCACGATGGACTGGTCGGCCATGACGTCAATGGCGCTGCCGCGGTTGGCGGTCAGAGCTACCGTGAAGGCGCCCACGCGGGAGGCGTAGCGCATGGCGGAAACGACGTAGGCCGCGCCGCCTGCCGCCGAGATGCCCACCACCACGTCGTGGGAGGATACGTTCACAGCCATGATGTCGTGTTCACCGGCTTCGGCGGAATCTTCCATGCCCTCTGCCGCGCGCACCAGAGCGGGGGTGCCGCCCGCCATCACGCCGATCACCCTGTCGGGGCCGACGCCGTAGGTCGGGGGACATTCGGCCGCATCCAGCACACCGAGTCTTCCGGAGGAACCGACGCCGACGTAGATCAGCCTGCCGCCCTTTTTGAGCGCGTCGGCGATGCGGTCGACCGCTACGGCGATGGAGGGGAGCGCCTCTTCCACGGCGCGGGCGACGGCAAAATTCTCGTCGGACATGATCTTCAGCATGTCGCGGGTGGACATGGTGTCGATGTGGGTCGATCTGGGGTTGCGTTTTTCGGTG
>JAKSPX010000097.1 GCA_024404415.1 Clostridia bacterium
TTATCTTCGCGTCGGAAGTCGCGGCCGCCGTCAGCTCAGAGGCATAGCCCTTTCCCCAGGCAGAGGAGGAGAGGATCCACCCGAGCTCGAAGCTTTTTTTATCGTAGGGATGATAGATGAGGTGGCGAAGGAGGCGGGAGGGTGTCTTTTCCTCCACCGCATAGCCAAGCGGCGGGGAGGAAAGCCCCGCATCCGCGAGAAATGCCTCGGTTTGGGAAAGCGAAAAGGGCGGCTCGATATAGCGCATGACGGCGGGATCGGATAATACGGCATGAAGCGGGAAAAGGTCGCTTTCTTCAAAATGACGGACCAGAAGCCGCGGCGTTTCAAAAAGCGTCATGCGTCGATATCCTCCATGCCCATTTTTACCCTGAGGTCGCCGAGGCTCTTCTGATACTGCGCCTCGGTGATGGCATGGCGCTCTAAAAAGGTGTCAAGCAGCTTTTTCTGACGCAGAAAGAGCTGTATTTTCTTTTCTTCGGGGGATAATGTCTCCCAATTTATCTCATTTTCTGCCATGTTTCCGCCTCTGATTGTGAAAAGTCTGCCGTATCATACCACTTTTCGGGCATGTTGTCAAGAAAAACCGAATCCTGCGGGCAAAACGCTTGGACAAAACGAAAAAATGTGGTAGAATAGAGAAAAACCAAGAGGAAATGAAGAGGACGCCATGCAGAAAAAACCGCAGATAGAAACGGTGAAGACCGACCGCTTTGAAATGGAGTATTTTTCCTTCGGGGAAGGGGAGCGCGACCTTGTGTTGATCCCGGGGGTCAGCGTGCGCCCCGTCGTCTATTCCGCCGGGTCGGTGGCCATGGCATATCAGGATCTTGCGGAAGATTAGAGGATCACCTGCTTTGACCGCAAAAAAGATATGGAGAGCGGCTATACGGTCGCCGACATGGCCGAAGACACGACCGAGGCGATAAAATCTATCGGCATCGAAAATGCCGATATCCTCGGCTGCTCGCAGGGGGGCATGATCGCCGAGGTCATCGCCATGGATCACCCTGCGCTGGTCGGCAAACTGGTTCTCGCTTCCACCCTCGCGCGCGCCAATGCCGTGAGCGACGAGGCCTTTGACGCGTGGCTTGCGCTGAGTGAAAACGGAGACCGGCGGGCGCTCAACCGCGACATCACCCAAAGGGTCTATTCCGCGGAATACATCGAAAAATACAAGATGCTGTTCGCCGTCATGGAGCAGAGCGGTACGCCGGAGGAACTCCGCCGCTTCCATATTTTGGTGGAGGCCTGCCGCGGCTTCGACGTTTATGATAAGCTCGGCGGGATCACCTGCCCCACGCTTGTGATCGGATCGGAAAAAGATCAGGTGGTCGGAAAAAAAGGGATCACGGAGCTTGCCGGAAGGCTCGGAAGCCAACTCATCCTGTATGAAGGCTACGGCCACGCGGTCTATGACGAGGCCCCCGATTTTCATCGAAAAATACTGGAATTCCTGAAAAACGCCTGACAGGGAGGAAAAGATATGTATCATTACATCAATTTCAAAGACTATGCCGTGGATTTTGACGAGAAGAGCGAAAGCTTCACCATTTTCCACGAAAAGTACGGCGCGATCGTCCGCGACCTTCGCTTCCGGATGCAGTTCACCGACCTCAATTACGCCTACCTCGGCGAACGGACGCTCAAAAATTACCCGGTGAGGGCCTCGACGCTGGAAAAACACCTCGATTCCAACTGCCTTGCGCTCTCCTTCATGGGCGAGGATCCCATGATGCGCTTTTTCACCCTGCGCTTCACCCTTTCATCAGGCGGCGTGAAGATCACCGCAGACGTCAACGCCGAGAAGAATTACCGTTTCTTCTGGTCGGGCGAGCTTCCCTGGGGTGATGGAACGGCGGAGAATACCTACGCCATGCGCCGCAGACGGAAAAACGACCATCTCAGAGCCTCTATCGGGAGCACGGCCTCTCCCTTTGACGATATGCTCTTTGATAAACTTTCCGATCATGCGCTCTGCATCGAAGACGTCGAAAAGCCGCACATTGCTTACGACAAAGAAAAGAGCCTCTGGCGTTTTGAAGCGGTCTATGAAGGCGATGAGCCGGTCAGGCTCGGATTTTCGACCGAGGAAGCGCTTTACGAGAGGGAATATAACGTCCATTACGCGCCCGCGAAAAAGCGCGGCAAGTATACCCGCCCGCCGGTCGGCTTCATGACGTGGTACGCCGTGAAATTCGACGCGAGCGAAAAATCCGTCCTCGAAAACGCCGCTGTTCAGGCGGAAAAGCTCAAAGATTACGGCGCGGACACCATCTGGGTGGACTGGGAATGGTACCATACAGGCTTTGATCACTTCGAGACCGACTGCGACACCCTCCACCCGCTTCCCTCCGCCTACCCGAACGGCATGAGGCCGGTTTCGGACAAGATCCGGGAGCTGGGCTTCACGCCCGCCATCTGGATCGGCGCGACCCACGAGGTGCGCATGACCGATTACCTCCGCGAGCACCCGGACGCCCTGCTTGCCGAGCACATGAGCTGGTGCGGCCCCTATTTCTTCGACCTGACCAACAGGGACTATCTCGAAAACTACATCCCCCGCGTCTTCAATATGCTCACCAAAGAGTGGGGCTACGACGCCATCAAGTGGGACTGCCTTCCCAAAACGCTCGATATGCTTGATATGTACCACGACCGCTTTGCCGACCCGACGCAATCCAGCGAAAAAGCGCTCCGGGCTGTCATTCAGAAGGCGCGCGACACGGTGGGCGAGGAGGTCTATATGCTCTCCTGCTCGGGTGAGGGCATCCGCGACACCACCATGTACGGCGACATCTTCGACGCCGCCCGCATCGGCGCGGATATCTTCTCGTGGCGCGATTTCCGCCTCAACTGCGTCGACCGTCTCTTCCTTTTGTACCCGTATCACAACGTGACCCAGCTCTGTGACCCGGATAACGTCGTGGTGCGCGAGGAATTCAATACGATGGATCAGGCGCGTTCGCGCGCGTCGCTGGTGGCGCTGGCCGGAACACCGCTCACCTTCGGCGACGACTTGAGAGAGCTGCCGGAAGAGAGAATGGAGATCCTTCAAAGGATCGTGCCTTCGATGGACGTGCACACAGAAGATTTTGAGACGGCGGAAGCCAAGGGCGATTTCGTCCTTCTGGATCTCAACCTTTCTGCCGCGGGCGAAAGCTACAAGGTCATTGACCTTTTCACCATGGCGGAAAGACCCAATGAGCGCATACTTTCCATGGAGGAGATCGAACTGGAGCCGGAGGAAGACTATCTGGTCTATGATTTCTGGCGCGGAAAATTCCTCGGCAGGGTAAAGAACAATCTGAAACTCGATTTCCGTCCGCACGAATCGCGCGTATTGGCCGTCCGTCCCGTGACGGGAAGACCGCAGGTGGTCTCCACCTCGCGCCATGTCTCGCAGGGCGCGGTGGATATCCTGAAGTGCGCATGGAACGAGGCGGAACTGACCCTTTCCGGCACTTCGTCGGTCGTGAAAAACGATCCCTACCGCGTCACTTTCTACGCGCCCGACGGGTACTACCCCACGGGAGACGCGGAAAAGATCGGTAAAAATGCCTTTGTCCTCACGCTTTATCCCGAAGAGACGGGAGAACGTGCGTGGACGATCAGATTTGATAAAAAATAAGATCATTTCAGGATAAAAAGCCCTCTCAGTCACGACTTCGTCGTGCCAGCTCCCCCAAGGGGGGAGCCTTCCGAAAAAGTACATTTCGGGAAGGCTCTCCCTCCGGGAGAGCTGGCTCGCAAAGCGAGACTGAGAGGGCTATTATCATACCTGTATCTTAGCTAAATAGCGTGCAGCCGTCCTTTTTGAACTGGATGATCTTTTCGCGGATCAGCTTTTCCTCCACTTTGAAGTGACGCGCGAGGCAGGGGATGCAGAGGAAAGCGGTCGCGCCGCGGTTGATGAGCTTTTTGTGCGCGCCGATGTCGTCATTCGTCAGGGGCGCGCCGCAGGAGATGCAGTTCATTTTCTGTCGACCAGCTTGCCGCGGTAGAGTAAGCACTGGTGCGGCTCAAGTTCCGGGGTACGGAAGATGGTGTCATAGACGCCGACGTCCTCGTGCTTCCACACGTCGCGCAGGGCGAGCGCCTTGCCGGAGGCGTGGTTGATGCCGAGGTCGGCGATGGTCAGGTGGCTCATGCCGCGCTTGTCGTCGGTGAGGTTGAAGAAGCCGATGGCGATGTCGCCGCCCTCGAGCAGACGACCGATGACCAGTTCACCGTCGCAGTGCATGACGCTGAGGTAGAAGGGCTGACGGTAGGCTTCGTCCTGATCGATGGCGATGACTTCCTTGTTGAGGAGCATTTCGCGGCATTCGTCGGAGACGGTGCGGAGGTCACAGCCCATCATGAGCGGAGAACCGTAGAGAGACCAGAAGGAGAAGTGGGTGCGGTATTCTTCCAGCGTGCAGCCGCCGAGGCCGACGTTGCCCTTGCCGAACATGCCGACAATGAGCATATCCATGTCGTTGAAGCAGCCCTGGCCGTTGTACTGGTACATGTGCGCCTGCTGGTCGATGAGCGACTTGACAGAAGCCCAGTTGTCAACGATGTCGCCGGTGGAGCGCCACATGTGCGCGCCGGTTTCCTTGATCCACTTGTGGGATTCATCCGCGCCCCAGTTGCAGGCGGAGAAGAGGATGTCGCGGCCGCAGTTGGCGAGCGCCATACCCATCCGGCGGTAGAGCTTGGGATCGTTTTCTTCGGTGGGCTTGTAGCAGTTGTCGTATTTGAGGAAGTCAACGCCCCATTCCGCAAAGGTCTGGGCGTCGAGGAATTCGTGCTCGTAGGAGGCCGGATAGCCCGCGCAGGTCAGGCTGCCGCAGCAGGAATACATACCGAACTTGAGGCCCTTGGAGTGGACGTAGTCGGCGACGGCTTTCATGCCGTGGGGGAACTTCTCGGGGTCGGGGATGATGCGGCCGTCGTCTCCGCGCTCACGCAGCGACCAGCAGTCGTCGATGACGAGGTATTCATACCCCGCGTCGAGATAGCCGTCAGCCACCATGCGGTCAGCGGTGTCGAAGATGAGCTGTTCGCTGATGTTGGATGCGAAGGTGTTCCATGAGTTCCAGCCCATGGGCGGTTTTCTGACGATCATAGTTGTGATCTCCTTTTATGTTAATTTGGATGACTTATCCGAGTGTCGGGTCTCCGGCGTCCTGCGGGCGGAGGGCGGCGCCGGCGGCGGGGAAGGTGCGGGTGCGGTAGCGCGAGGGATCCTTGATGTGGCTTTCGGCGAGGTATTCGGCCGAGGTGACAGCGTCGCCGGTCTTGAGCTTCATGATCTGGATGCCCTGCGTGTCGCGGGTGGGCTTGCTCTGGAGAAGCGAGGAGCGAACCGAAAGGGCGCGCCCGCCCTTGGAATAGAGCACGAATTCGCTTTCGCCGACGGGGGCGAAGAGGGCGATGAGAGGTGATTTGTCGGAATACGCGCCGGTCAGGCGGCGGCGGTTGGCCTTAGTCTGGTAGGAAGCGAGGTCGACGCGCGCGACCTTGCCGTTTTCAAAGCAGAAGATCAGGAAGCCCTGATAATCGCGCGGCATGACCATGGCCACGGGCGTCTCGCCCGCGTCCATGCCGAGCACCTGCGGCAGATAATCGCCGAGGACGCTGGCCTTGCTGTCGTCAAATGCTGAAACGCCGGTCTTGTAAACCTGCGCCTTGTCGGTGAAGATCAGAAGCTCGTCGCGGTTGTTGGCCTCGAAGGAGGTCAGAAGGCTGTCGCCTTCCTTGTATTTCTGCTCGGAGCTCATGCGCAGTGACTGCGGCGTGATCTTCTTGAAGTAGCCGGACCTGGAGAGGAAGAGGGTGCAGGGGTAGTCGGGTACCTCCTGGGTGATCTCGACCTTTTCGACCGTGTCTTCGTAGACGATCTCAGTCATGCGGTCCTTGCCGTACTTTTTGGAGACCTCTTCCAGCTCTTTGATGATGATCTTGCGGATCTTTTTCTTGTCCTTGAGGATGTCCTCGGACTCGGCGATGGACTTCCGGAGGTCGTCAAGCTCCGCGGTACGCTTGAGGATGTATTCGCGGTTGATGTTCCTGAGGCGGATGTCGGCGATGTAGTTGGCCTGCACCTCGTCGATCATGAAGCCGATCATGAGGTTGGGGATGACGTCGGCCTCTTCCTCGGTCTCACGGATGATGCGGATGGCCTTGTCGATGTCGAGAAGGATCTTGTCAAGACCTTCCAGCAGATGGAGGCGCTCCTTCATCTTGCCGATGTTGAAGTAAATGCGGCGCGCAACGCATTCGGTGCGC
>JAKSPX010000098.1 GCA_024404415.1 Clostridia bacterium
CACCGTGCCCGCGCTCTGGGCTTCAATACCTGCATCATCGACGACGGCTGGCAGACTGATGACAACAACCGCGGCTACGGCTACTGCGGCGACTGGGAGACGGCTCCCGGTAAGATCAAGGACATGAAGGCGCACGTCGCCCGTGTCCACGAGATCGGCATGAAGTATATCCTCTGGTATTCGGTGCCGCTTCTCGGGTATCATTCCAAGCATTATGCGGAATTCAAGGATATGGTGTTGAATACCGGCATGGACCGTCTCAGCGCCGGCATCCTCGACCCGCGCTATAAAGAGGTACGTGACTTCCTCATCGGCATCTACGTCAAGGCGCTCAAGGAGTGGGATCTCGACGGCTTCAAGCTGGATTTCATCGACACCTGGCGCTATGAGCCGACCAACGCGCCGTATAACGAAAAGATGGACATCCCGTCGCTTGAAAACGCCGTCCAGACCTTCATGCTGGATCTCAACGCGGCCTTGAAAGCCATCAAGCCCGACGTCATGCTGGAATTCCGCCAGGGCTACATCGGGCCGCATATGCGCCGCTTCGGCAATATGTTCCGCGTAGGCGACTGCCCGGACGATTATATCTCCAACCGCGTCGGCTCTCTTGACCTGCGCATGACAATGGGGGAGAGCGCCGTCCACTCCGATATGCTCATGTGGCATAAGGATGAAAAGCCGGAGATCGCAGCCCTGCAGATTGCGAGCGTCCTCTTCTGTGTTGTGCAATATTCGGCGAAGCTGAGCAATCTCACGCCGGAAATGAAGACCATGTCGCTTCATTATCTGGATTTCCTGCGCGAACACAAGGCAACGCTCCTCAAGGGCGAACTGCATACCTACGAGCCGCACCTTCTCTACACCTGGGCCGAAGCGGTCGGGGAAGGGGAGACCATCGCGGCGGTCTACGCCATCGACAAGTGCGTGAAGCCTGCGGAAAACGGTGTGATCTACCTTGTGAACGGTGCGGAAGGCAAGCGCATCCTCGTTGAGCTCGACGGAGAATATGCGATCACCGTGCTCGACTGCATGGGCAAGGTCGTTCTTGAGGAAAAACGCGCGCTTTCCGGCGTCAACAGCATCCCCTGCCCGGTCGGCGGCATGATCGTACTGAAAAAAATAACCCGAATGAAATAAATAAGGAGAAAATACTATGCCTATCGTAGATATGCCCCTTGCGGAACTGAAAAAGTACAAGGGCATCAACGCCTGCCCCGCCGATCTCGACGAATACTGGGATCGCTCGATCAAAGAGATGGAAGCTCTCGGCACCGGCTGTGAGCTCATCCCCGCGAAATTCCAGGTTCCCGGCTCCGAATGCTATGACCTGTGGTTCACCGGCATTGGCGGCGCGCGCATCCACTGCCAGTTTGCCCGCCCGGCCAAGATCGAGGGCAAGCTCCCCGCCGTCGTGATGTTCCACGGTTATTCCGGGGACGCGGGCTCCTTCCGTGACAAGGTCGCTTTCTCGGGCGCCGGTTACGTCGTCGCCGCGATGGATTGCCGCGGTCAGGGCGGCCTCTCCGATGACCCGATCCCGGTCAAGGGCAACACTCTCAACGGTCAGATCATCCGCGGTCTCGAGGATGAATCCCCCGATAAGCTCTATTTCCGCAACGTCTTCCTCGATGCCGCCCAGCTTGCGCGCATCATCATGGCGCTTCCTTATGTCGATGAGACCCGCGTCGCCGCGACCGGCGGCAGCCAGGGCGGCGGTCTGACGCTGGCCTGCGCCGCCTTGACGCCCACTCTCAACCGCGCCGCCGCTGTCTATCCCTTCCTCTCGGACTATCGCCGCGTGTGGGATATGGACCTCGACATCGCCGCCTACGCCGACCTGCGTGAGTTCTTCCGCCACACCGATCCGACGCACGAGCGCGAAGAGGAGACCTTCCTCAGACTCGGCTACATCGACAACCACAACCTGGCCCACCGCATCAAGGCCAAGGTCAGAATGTACACCGGCTTACTCGATAACATCTGCCCGCCGTCCACCCAGTTTGCCGCCTTCAACAACATTCCCGGCGAAAAGGACGTCGTTCTCTTCCCCGATTTCGGCCACGAGGGCATCAAGGGCGTTGACGACAAGATCATGATGTACATCATGGAGATGTAAAAACGCAAATGCAAAATTGCGTTTTGCATTTGTGACACACGCATATAAAAACACCGCAGATATCTTTTCGGATATCTGCGGTATCTTTTTGCAATATGGGTTTATGCGGCGGCGGATTTTTTCTTCTCGGCGAACTGCCAGAGGAAAACCAGAACGATCAGGGCTACGCCGATGAGGTCGGTCACAAGACCCGGGTCGATCAGAAGCAGACCGCCTGCAGCCGCGAGGATGCGTTGGATGACGTTCATCTTCACGTAGATAAAGCCTTCCAGCGCCGAGGAGACGCCGAAGATGCCGAGCAGGGAAGTGACGACGATGAGGATGACCTTAAAGGGATTGTCCACGTCGACGAAGAGCATCTCGGGGTTCAGGGCGAAGACGTAGGGGACGATGAAGGCGGCGATGGCTAATTTGGTGGAGGTCAGGGCGGTCTTCATCGGGTTGGACTGGGCGATGGCCGCGCCCGCGTAGGCCGCGAGGGCGACAGGCGGGGTGAGGTCGGCCACGATGCCGAAGTAGAAGACGAAGAAGTGGGCGGCGACCATCGGAACGCCCATGCGCACGAGGATGGGCGCGCAGGTGGCGGCCATGAGGCAGTAGTTGGCGGTGGTGGGCACGCCCATGCCGAGCACGATGCAGCAGAGCATGGTGAGGAACAGGGCGATGATCACCTGATTGCCCGCGAGGGCGACGATGCCGTTGATCATCATATTCGCAAGACCGGTCATGGTGATGGTACCGGCGATGATGCCCGCGATGCCGCAGGCTGCGGCGACCGAAATGGCGCCCTGTCCGCCTGCCGCGAGCGCTTCAAGGAAGCGTTTCGGGGTGATGCGATTGCCTTTGTTGAAGAGGCTGACGATGACGGCGGCGATGATGGAGATGGCGGCGGCCGTCTGGATGGTCTTGGTGTTGGAGCTGACGAGGTAGATCAGGATGACCAGCGGCAGGAGCAGGTAAAGCTTGCCGACCAGCGACTTGAACTTCGGGATCTCGTCCTTTTCCAGACCGCGCAGACCGTATTTCTTGGCTTCGAGGTGGACCGCAATGAAGATTCCGGCGAAGTAAAGGACTGCCGGGAGGATGGCGCGGACGATGATGTTGCTATACGGCACGTTGAGGTTTTCGGCCATGAGGAAGGCGGCGGCGCCCATGATCGGGGGCATGATCTGCCCGCCGGTGGAGGCGCTGGCTTCGGCGGCAGCCGCAAATTCGGGCTTGTAGCCGGTGCGTTTCATCAGCGGAATGGTCACCGAGCCGCTGCCGACCGTGTTGGCTACCGAAGAGCCGGAGACCATGCCTTCCATGGCGCTGGCGACGACGGCGACCTTGGCGGGACCGCCGGAGAAGCGGCCGACCACGGCGTTGGCGGCTTCAATGAAGAAGTCGGCGATGCCGGTGCGCTCTAAGAACGCGCCGAAGATGATGAAGACCACGATGAATTTGGAGCAGGTGTTGATCGGGGTGGAGAGGATGCCTTCCTTGGAATAGAAGAGGGCGCGCACGGTGTAGTTGAGGCGGCCGATGAAGGAAGGATTCTTGAGGCCGTAGGCGAGCGCGTAGGCCACGAAGCACCCGGCGACGATCAGGATGGGCAAACCGACGCTCCTGCGGCAGACCTCGGCGAGGGCAAGGATACCCACGATGCCGATGATGATCTGATAAGTAGCAAATTTGCTGCCCTGCTGGATGATCGGGACGGCGTTGAAGGTGAAGTAGAGGAAGGCGGCGGTGCCGAGCACCATGAGGACGACGTCGTACCACGGCATGTAATTGACCTTCTGCACGCCCTTTTTGGCGGGGAAGACCAGGTAGCCGAGCATGACGATCAGCGCGACAAAGGAGGAAAGACGGATCTCCTCCAGCCACGTGGCGAACAGCGTGACGTAAATGCAGAAAAGCGAGAAAGCGGCGAGCAGCGCTGTGACCACCCACTTAGGCGCACCCTCCCACACGCGGGTGTTGGACTCGCGGTCATATTTCTTCATGACCTCCTCGACCGACGTCGGCGCGGCCTCGGGCGCTTTCTTTTTGGAAAAGATGGACAAGGGATAACCTCCTATCTTGAGAGTGAAAAACAACATTTCCCCGGAACGGCCTGCGTTCCGGGGAAATGGCCGGGTCGAGTGAAATTACTTCGAGGTGACTTCGATGCCCTTTTCGGCGTAGTACTTGGCAGCGCCCGCGTGGAACGGAGCAGACATGCCGGAGGTGGCGTTCTCGAGGCTTAATTCAGCACCCTTGCCGTGTTCGGCGGCGATGGCGTCGATGTTGTCGAAGATGGCGGCGGTGAGGGCGTAAACGTCGTCCTCAGAAGCGTCGGCGGAGACGATCAGGGTCGCCTTGACGGTGACGGTGGTCACGTCCTTATCCTGGCCGGGGTAGGTGCCGGCGGGGATGTTATAAGCGGTGTAGTAGGGGCAGCTCGCCATGACCTTATCGGCGATGTCGCCGTCGATCGGGACGAGGTAAGCGTCGGTGGAGGTGGCAAGCTCGGTGATGGCCGGGGTCGGAGCGCCCGCGACGATGAACGCGGCGTCGATCTTGTGGTCCTTGAGAGCTTCGGCGCTGTCGGCAAAGCTCTGGTACTGCGGGTTGATGTCGTCAACAGAGAGACCGGCGGCGGTCAGAACGTCGATGGCGTTGAAGTAAACACCGGAGCCGGGAGCGCCGATGGAAACGCTCTTGCCCTTGAGGTCGGCAACGCTGGTGATGGAAGCATCCATGGTGACGAGCTGAACAGCTTCGGCATAGAGGCCGCCGACAACGCGGAAGGAGTCGATCGCGCCGTCTTCTTCAAAGGAGTTGCTGCCCGCCCAGGCGTAAGCCATAACGTCGGACTGCACGGTGGCGAGCTGGTAGTCGCCCGCGTCGATGCCCTGGATGTTGGCCTTGGAGCCATCGGTCGAAACGACGGTCACGGCGATATCGGCTTTGTTGGTGATGTACTGGCCGAGGACGCCGCCGAAGGCGTAGTAGGTGCCGGCGGTGCCGCCGGTGCCCATGGTCATGGCCGCGCTGCCGGAGCAGGAAGCGAAGAGGCAGCAGACTGCAAGCACGAGGCAAAGCAGTGCAAGAATTTTCTTTTTCATAAGTTCCTCCGGAATAGCACCCTGCGAAAAGCAGGGAAAATTTGAAAGTGAGATAATTTTACATGATTTTGCCTGAAAATGCAAGAGGGAAAAAGTGAAAAATAAATATTTTTTTTCTGCGACTTCATAATCCTGCCGGAACGAGGGCAAAAACGCAGGAAAATCTGCAATGAAACGACGGAGATGCACTACGCTCCTGCAAATTAACGGGCGGCAGACGGGATGGAGTATGCGGAATGACACTTGCATGAATCGGAAAAGCATGATAAAATGAAGAAAATTCCGGGGAGGTCATCTTCTATGAAATACATTCCGTACGTCAATATCAAAATGGGCACCCAGTCGGTGCCGCGCTTTTCCAAGGGCAACACCCTGCCTTTGGTCGCCCGTCCCCTTGCCATGGCGTCCTTTGCCATCCAGTCCGACGGCGGCACGAGCTGGTATTACCATCCCGACCATCCGTACATCGAAGGCATCCGTCTGACCCACCAGCCGAGCCCGTGGATCTCGGAATACGGCGCCTTCCTCGTCACCCCGCAGAACGACGTCATCGCCGACGATTATAAATCCGCCTGGTCAGGCTACCGCCTGAAGGATGCCGTTCTCGAACCCGGCTACATGAAGGTGAAATTCCTGCGCACCGAAGCGACCGCGGAGGTCGTTCCGACCGTGCGGGGCGGCGTGATGCGCTTTACCTTTGCCGACGAGCGCCCGGCGACCCTCTCCTTCTTCCCGGTGCTCGGAAATTACACCTACCGCTATGACGAAGAAAACGCCGTTCTCTACGGCACGACCGACGGCCACACGCAGGATATCGCCGTCAATTTCAAAATGTACTTCGCCGTCGCCTTTGAAAAGGGCGCGGTGAAGAGCTTCCGCACCGTCGGCGAAGGCGAGCGCGGGATGGGGGGCGTGAACGCCCAGAGGCGGATGTTCCGCCTCAACACGTGGTTCCGCTTCCAGGGTAACTTCTACGGTTTCGGCACGACCGTCGAGCTGATTCGCCAGGTGGTCGAGAACGGGCTTCTCGGGGACGG
>JAKSPX010000099.1 GCA_024404415.1 Clostridia bacterium
GGTTGTGCTCAACGGGGCCAACGAAGCCGCCGTGGCGCTTTTCCTGGACGGCAGGATCGGTTTTAACGACATTCCCCGCGCTGTGGAAGCCGCCATGCGCGCCGTTTCCGCCCCCGCGCCGCGAACCTACGAGGACATCGCCCTTCTTGACCGGGAGGCACGTGTAAAGGTCAAAGAGTTTACGCATCAATGATTTCCCCTTTCTGAAAGGAATTTTTCATGAGCAACGCCATTTCCATCCTGTTTGCCATTCTGGCCTTCGGCTTTCTGGTGGCCGTGCACGAACTCGGTCACTTCATCGCCGCGAAGAGCTTCGGCGTGCAGGTCAATGAATTTGCCCTCGGCATGGGGCCGCGCATCTGCGGCTTCAAAAAAGGAGAGACCGAGTATTCCCTCCGCCTCCTCCCCATCGGCGGCTACTGCGCCATGGAAAGTGAGGACGAGGAAAGCGACAATCCCCGCGCCTTCACCCGCGCTGCTGCGTGGAAGCGCTTCATCATCCTCGTGGCCGGGGCAGCCATGAACCTCATCGCGGGCTTCCTCATTCTGATCCTGCTCATCGCCCCCGCGAAATACACCACCGAACCGGTCATTGATTCGCTTGCCGACCAGTATGCCGAGACCGGTCTTTCGGGCATCCTCCCGGGCGACCGCATCCTGAAGATCAACGGCGAGCGGGTGTATCTCACCAGCGACATCGGCCTGCTCCTCGAACGCTACGCCGGTTCCCCTTATGACATCGTCCTTTCCCGCGAGGGAAAGCGCGTGACGTTTGAGGACGCTGTTCTGGAAAAGAAAGACCTCACCTTCGACGGAGAGGCCTTCTACGGCTACGGCGTGCGCTACGCCGCCGTGGAATCGGGTTTCTTCACCAATCTGAAAAACGCCTTTGGAAACGGTGTGGACTATGTGAGACTTGTGCGCTTCTCCCTGGTCGATCTGGTCTCCGGGCACGTCGGTGTTCAGGATATGTCCGGCCCGGTCGGCATCACGTCTGTGATGACCGAGGTGGCAAACGAGGCCGACTATGCCTCGTTTTTCAACCTTGTCGCCTTCATTTCCATCAACCTCGCCGTCATGAATCTCCTGCCGCTCCCCGCGCTGGACGGCGGGCGCGTCTTCTTCCTCCTCATCGGCGTACTTGCAAAGCTCTTCGGTCTGAAACCCATTCCTTATAAATACGAAGGCTACGTCCATCTGGTCGGTCTCGCCCTCTTCATGGCGCTGATCGTCTACGTCACCTTCAACGATATTACGAGGCTGATCTCATGATGAAAACCAATCAGGTCCGTGTGCGCGACCTTCTCATCGGCGGCGGCGCGCCGGTCTCGGTGCAGACCATGTCCAACGCCGACCCGCACGACTACCAGGCCCTTCTTGCCCAGCTCCGCCGGTTTGAAGCCGCCGGAGCCGATATCGTGCGCTTCACCGTCCCGGATATCGAGGCGGCCCGCATCCTTTCCAAGCTCTACGAGGTCTCCTCTGTCCCTGTGGTCGCGGACATCCATTTTGACTACAAATGCGCTCTCGCCTCAGCCGAGCTCGGCGTAGACAAGATCCGCATCAACCCCGGCAACATCGGCTCGCCCGACCGCGTCAAGGCCGTGGCAGACGCCTGCCGGAAAGCGAACGTCCCCATCCGCATCGGCGTGAACGGCGGTTCCTTACAGAAGGATCTCCTCGCCAAATACGGCTCTCCCACCCCGGAAGCGCTGGTGGAATCGGCTTTACTGCAGGCGGAAATGCTGGAAAGATTCGATTTTGCCGACATCGTGATCTCCATCAAGACCTCCCGGACATTGGATATGATCCGCGCCTGCCGTCTCTTCCGTGAAAAATGTGCCTACCCGCTCCACCTCGGCGTGACCGAGGCCGGCGGTGGCGACGCGGCGTTGGTCAAGGGCTCCATCGGCATCGGCTCACTTTTAGCCGACGGCATCGGCGACACCATCCGCGTTTCGCTTTCGGATGACCCCGAAAAGGAAGTCGATGCGGGTCTCACCATTCTCAAAGCGCTCGATCTTCGCGGCGGCGTGGACATCGTCTCCTGCCCCACCTGCGGGCGGACGCAGGTGGATGTCATCTCGACCAGCCGCATTCTCTACGAACGCTACCGTGCCGTGAAGCTCCCCGCAGGCAAAAAGATCACAGCGGCCGTCATGGGCTGCGTCGTCAACGGTCCCGGAGAGGCCCGGGAAGCCGACCTCGGCATTGCGGGCGGCAAAGACGAGTGGCTTTTCTTCAAAAAAGGCGAGATCATCGAAAAGCTCCCGGCGGGAGAGGCTCTGCCGCGCATGATCGGTGAGCTGGACGCCATGATCGCCTCCCTTTGACTTCACCCACACACAGGATAAGGTCAGTATATGGAAAACATAGCCAATTCCCATCCCCCGCTTTCGGCGGTCTTCTCCCTTTATAAACCGCCCAAGGCGCTCGAAAAAACATATACCTCCGCGCGGCTGGAAAAGCTCTCCATCCGCGCTTCTGACCGTGCCATAACGGCCTCGACCACCTTCTCCTCTGCCCTTGCCGCGTCGGATATCGACACCCTGGAAAAGGGCATCGCCGCGGCTTACGGCCTTATGGACATGATCCTCATCCCCGTGACCGGGTCGTTCACCCCTGAGGACGCGCCGCGTGCCGTGGCCTACCTCAAGCGCGTGCATTTTTCCATCAACGGCTTTTTCTCCGACGCAGAGGTCTCGATAGACGGAAATACCGTCTTCTTCCGCCTCTCCTGCTCTACCCTCCCCCTCAAGACCGAGGAGGCCGAGCGCGTCCTGAACGAATATTTCCTCTATTCCGGCGTGGGCGGCCTCAAAGCCTCCATCCAGCTTTCCGATTCTCCCGACGTGCGGAAATATGATGACCGCATGCAGGACGAGATCCGGAGGGAAGTCTCCGGCCTCGGCGCCATCCCCAAGGCATCCGATAAGCCGGTTCCGCCGCCTCCCGCTCCCAAGCCCGAAATGACGGCCGAGCGCTTTGCCGCGAGCCGCAAGAAATTTGAACACAAGCCGCGTCCCAAAACCATGCACCCGGGCGAGGTACTGCTCGGCAAGCCCTTCGGGGACGAGCTGGTGCCGCTTTCCGCCATCACGGCGAACAGCGAATACACCGTTCCGGGCGTCTACACCTCCGCCGCGGGCAAGATCTTCGCCGTGGAGCGCACGGACTTCCGCAACGGCACCTCCGCCGCCCTCACCTTCGACATCACCGACAAGACCTCTTCTCTGCGCTGCAAGAAACTCATCAACCTCGAAAAAGACGACGGCTTTATCGACAAGATCAAGGCCGGTATGTATATTTACGTGCGCGGCACGGTCAAATACGACCGCTACGTGGACGACATCGTCATGGATCCCATCTCCATCATTCAGGGGCAGGAGGTCGTCCGCCCCGACAACGCCGAAAAGAAGCGTGTGGAATTGCATCTGCACACCCAGATGAGCCAGATGGACGGCGTCTCCTCGGCCACCGACCTTCTCACCCGCGCCAAATACTGGGGCCACGCCGCCTGCGCCATCACCGACCACGGCGTCGCGCAGGCCTTCCCCGAAGCCGCCAAGGCCGCAAAATCGCTCGATTTCAAGGTCATTTACGGCTGCGAGGGCTACTACGTCAACAATCAGGAGGACGTGACCATCATCTCGGGCGACACGGACGAGCCCCTGGACGGTTATTTCCTCTGCTTCGACCTCGAGACCACCGGCACCAGCAGCAAGGACGGCGATGGCATCACCGAGATCGCCGCCACCCTCGTCCACAACGACACCATCATCGACAATTTCCACACCTACGTCAACCCGGAGCGCCCCATCCCGCCCTTTATCACCGAGCTGACCGGCATCACCAACGCCATGGTGGCCGACGCGCCCAAGACCGAGGAGGCCGTGCGCGCCTTCCTCAAGTTCGCCGGGAATTATATCGAAGTGGCGCACAACGCGACCTTCGACACCGGCTTCATCGCCGCCGCCTGCGAAAAATACGGGTTGGAATACCACCCGACGTGGATCGACACGGTGGAATTATCCCGTGCGCTTATGCCGGAACTCGAGCACCACAAGCTAAACACCGTCGCCGAGGCGTTGAAGCTCCCCAAATTCAAGCATCACACCGCGACCGACGATACCAAGACGCTGGCTCTGATGTTCGTCAAGCTCAAGGAAATGGCCGCCCAGAAGTGCGGCGTCAAGACCGCCCGTGAGCTGCAGGACAGCATGAACGACCTGCGCCGCGCGCGTCTGGAGGCCTCCGGCGACTACGCCAAGAGCCTGCCCGTGCGCCACATCATCTTCCTCGTGCAGAACAAGGTCGGCCTCAAAAACCTCTACAAGATGATCTCCAAGGGTCATCTTGAGCACATGAATTCCCGCAAGCAGCCGGTCATCCCCCGCAACGTGCTGGTCAAGCACCGGGAGGGCATCTTAGTCGGCTCGGCCTGCGAGGCGGGCGAGCTCTATTCCGCCATCCGCGACGGTGCAAGCTGGAAGCAGCTCAAGAAGATCGCCAAATTCTACGATTTTCTCGAGATCCAGCCGCTCGGCAACAACGAATTCATGCTGCGCGACGGCACGGTTTCCAGCCGTGAGGAGCTGGAAAACCACAACAAGACCATCGTCAAGCTGGGCGACGAGCTCCACATCCCGGTGGTCGCCACCTGCGACGTCCACTTCCTCGACAAGGAAGACGAGGTCTACCGCCGCATCCTGATGGCGGGTAAGGGCTTCTCGGACGCCGACCAGCAGGCCCCCCTCTATTTCCGCAACACCGAGGAAATGCTCGCGGAATTCACCTATCTTCCGCCCAAAAAGGCCTTCGAGGTGGTGGTGGAAAACACCAACAAGATCGCCGATATGTGCGAGCGCATCAAGCCTCTGCCGCCGGATATGTTCGCCCCGGTCATTGAAAACTCCGCCGAGGATCTCCAGCGCATCGTTCTGGAGCGCGCCCATTCCATTTACGGCGAGGAACTGCCCCCGCAGGTGCAGGCGCGTCTTGACCGCGAGCTGGGGTGCATCATCTCCAACTCCTACGACGTCATGTACATGACCGCCCAGAAGCTCATCAAGGGCTCCAACGACCGCGGCTACATCGTCGGGTCGCGCGGATCGGTCGGCTCCTCGGTCGTCGCCTTCTTCGCGGGCATCACTGAGGTCAACTCGCTTCCCGCGCACTACATCTGCCCCAACTGCCACCATTACGACTTTGACGCGCCGACCGACGCCATCGGTGCCGACCTGCCGGATAAAAACTGCCCGGTCTGCGGCACGAAATACAAAAAGGACGGCTTCAACATCCCGTTTGAGACCTTCCTCGGCTTCAACGGCGACAAGGTCCCGGATATCGACCTCAACTTCTCCGGTGAGGATCAGGCCAACGCCCACGCGCAGGTCATCGAGCTCTTCGGCAAGGAAAACGTCTTCCGCGCCGGTACCATCGGCACCATCGCCGAGAAGACCGCCTTCGGCTACGTCAAGAAATATTTTGACGAGCGGCCCGAACTTCCGCGCCCCTCCAAGGCTGAAGAATACCGCCTCGTTTTAGGCTGCACCGGCGTCAAACGCACTCCCGGTCAGCACCCCGGCGGCATGATCGTCGTGCCGCGCACCAGCGAGATCTACGACTTCTGCGCCATCCAACACCCCGCCGATGACACCGAAACCAACACCATCACCACCCACATCGATTACCACACCATGGAGGCCAACCTCCTGAAATTCGACATACTCGGACACGATGACCCGACCATGCTCCGCATGCTCACCGACATCACCGGCTTCGACGCGCGTCAGGTGCCGCTGGATGACAAGGATACCCTCGCCCTCTACCGCACCCACGAGCCTTTGCACATCAAGGCCGACGACATCATCGGCGAGACCGGCTCCATCGCCATTCCGGAATACGGCACCAAGTTCGTCCGCCAGATGCTGGTGGACACCCAGCCGACCACCATCGGTGAGCTCATCCGCATTTCCGGCCTCTCGCACGGCACCGATGTGTGGCTCGGCAACGCGCAGGAGATCATCGCCTCCGGCAAGGCCGATATCACCGGCACCATCTGCTGCCGCGACGATATCATGCTCTACCTCATCTCCATGGGCGTTGACCCCAAGCTCTCCTTCACCATCATGGAGAGTGTGCGAAAGGGCCGCAACTTAAAGCCCGAGAGCATCCCCATCCTTAAGGAGCACAACGTGCCCGACAGGCACATTCAGTCCTGCCTCAAGATCAAGT